>NZ_JBDPNU010000061.1:0-24071 GCF_050468105.1 Fictibacillus sp. NRS-1165 | reverse complement strand
TACCCTGCAAGCTGCCTAATCAAATAACCGTGTCTAACTTTTAGGGGTCACTTCATTTAGACTGCCTGTTTTTTTGTTTAGCTATATTTTTTCTGTCATATTGTTTTATTTTTCTGAATATTATAGTATAATTTATCATATCATGTATGGCCTTAATGCAGTTTACCTTCCTGTCGAAAGGAGTGTTAGGCATGTATTATGGTGAAACTGTCAAAATTAACCGTTTTGACGGAGAATACTTTGAGGTGAACCACAATTGGCTGATGGATATTGTCTGGGACAAATATCACATGCCGCTTCAGGAATTTTTAGACTCTTATGATAGAAGGGACAGTGATTATATTTTAACACTGGCCGACCAGAATGCTTTGCATTATGGGATCAAATAAGGATGTAAACCGCTTATTTTTATAGGCGGTTTTTTTATTTTTCACTTGTGGCACACCTCTTCAGCCTTTCATATCATATGAGGAATGTTAGGCGAGGAGGATATATTATGGCAAAGAAACCGGCAAAAAAAAAGATCTCCAAATATGATCAGGCAGTCAACAAATATGCCCATACTGTAAAAATGGT
Organism: Fictibacillus sp. NRS-1165; assembly: GCF_050468105.1. Taxonomy (NCBI): domain Bacteria; kingdom Bacillati; phylum Bacillota; class Bacilli; order Caryophanales; family Fictibacillaceae; genus Fictibacillus; species Fictibacillus sp. NRS-1165. The sequence goes on along the minus strand of NZ_JBDPNU010000061.1, from coordinate 23,495 downwards.
GACCAGTTCTACCTGCCTGTCCTGTAAAACACAATGTGCGAGAGGATTGGCGTATATCGAAAAAATGTCTAAACCGGGTGCAGTAGGCCACGGTGTCCCCTGCCATCTGACAAAAGGAAAAGGTATGAAATAAAAAACGAATGCCATGGAAACAGCACATCTTCCCGAGGTTTACCCGTTCATGTGAAGATGTGCATTACTTTTTAATAGAGGGAGTACATTTTTTATATAAAAGGTGTTTATGTTCATTCGTGGATGGGAAATGTTCAGAATAGTGTTGAAAGTTAACTTTTCTCTGTCCCTTGAAGCGATAATTAAACACAATCATTTAATTCGAAGTCGGGTGATAAACATGAGCAGAGCATGCAGAGAAAAACTAAGCTTGAATGGTATATGGAAATGTGTCCCGGATGAGGAAAATCGTCTGGAAGGAAACATCAGGAACAAGCCTGTCTACCATGCGGAGGAACTGGAATGGAAGGACATTCATGTTCCTGCACACTGGCAGAAAGCAGGATTTGAGGACTTTCAGGGAGTCATGTGGTATAAAACTACGTTCCGGGCGCCGGCACTAAAGAAAAATAAAATGTTTTACATGTGCTTCGAGGCTGTTGATTATTATTCCGAGATCTGGCTGAACGGGGTATATCTCGGCGCTCACGAGGGCGATTTTGATGCGTTTGAATTCAATGTCTCTGATTTTCTGGAATATTGCGGGGAGAATACATTGGTTGTAAAAGTAACCTCGGAGCTGGATACAAGGCCAGAACGGAAAAAAATTGCAAAGGGAGGCCTCTACCATTGGGACTGCTTGCCGGTCAAACAAGAAGGGCTCACAGACTGTCCGGAAGTCCCCTCTTCCGTTAATGCCCATTATCCAAACCCTCTTGTTAATCCTGGCGGGATCTGGAAAGGCGTTTATCTGGAAGAGCGCTGCAAGGTACATATTGAGCATATTCAGGTGACGCCTTATCTGAAAGATGATTACAAGAAAGCAACGATTTATCTGGATGTTGAAATACAAAACAACAATAGCAAGGAAGCTCGGATTGATGTGGAAGTTTCCTTCCTGCCCCATAATTTCAAAGGGAAAATTTACAGATGGAAACCCCAAAGCTATTTTCAGAGGCCTGGCAGAAGCAGCTATTCAATGACCGATCAGCTGTCCAACCCTAAATTATGGTGGACATGGGAGCTCGGATTTCCTCACCTGTATAAAGCCGTGATTGAAGTATGGGTAAATGGGGTATTGGTAGATAATAAGATTCAAATTTTTGGAATAAGAGAAATTAAAATGGACGAAAAATGGATCTTTTTCCTCAATGGGACAAGGGTGTTTATTAAAGGAAACAACTATTTATCCGATCAATTCCTCTCCCTCATGACAAAGGAATCCTACCAGCTGGATGTGCAGATGATGCTGGACGCCAACATGAATACCACCAGGCTTTTTGCTCATGCCGAACAGGAGGAGTTTTATCAGCTGTGCAATGAAAAGGGAATCATGGTTTTTCAGGATCTGCCGTTTCAATGGGGCTATGAATCTACCGGTCTTTTTATAAAACGGGCTGAAGATGTTTCGAGGCGCTTCGTTAGAATGCTGTATAACCATCCAGCCATTATTTTATGGTCCTGCCACAGTGAGTCCCGCTACCATGACTACAACAAACTGGACAACATGCTACTTCGTGTTGTAAAGGAGCTGGACAGTCTCCGCCCGGTTATTAAAAACTCAGTTCTTGTATCCGATGAAGAGCTCCCTCATTATTTTGAGACGCTCGATGATTTCACTGACTATATCGGTACGCATTTAAGTGTGCACTGGGTCGGCTGGTACTGGGGAAAAATTGAAGATGCTGAGTTCTATAATCCAATGTTTGTAACAGAGTATGGAACCCAGTCTATTCCAAATGAAGATTCTCTGAAGAAATTTATGAACCAGGAATCTTTGTGGCCGGTCAATTGGGAGATCTACCGTACGTGGGGCTTTCAGACCAATATTTATCAGACGATGATGGGTTCGGTGATGACGCAGTCCCTTCAGGAGCTCATCGACATTACACAGGATTATCAGGTTCAATTCTACAAGGAGCATACAGAGGCATTAAGGCGAAAGAAGTACAATCAGGTAGGCGGCCTTCTCCAGTTTCATTTTGTTAATACAGGACCGTCCATCGATTGGTCCATTATTGATTATTACCGACAGCCAAAGAAAGCCTATTTTGCCATGGCCAAAGCTTTTGAACCGCTGCATCTTTCTTTTAACGGAGATATTTCAGAGGGAGAGCTGGGCAGGACAGCTACCGTCACTCCTTGGATTGTGAATGATTACAACACCGTGATTGAAAACTGCCAAATTACGTACAAAGTGTTCCTGGAGGATGGCACCCTGGTCGATCAGCACTGTTTGTCTGTTCCAAAGATTGAAAAAGATTCCGTCCAATCATTTGAATCTTTAACCATTCCAGTTACAACCGGCGAAATCGTAAAAATAACCGGACAATTGAAGGATTCGAACGGTGCGGTTATCATGGAAAATGATAAAATCATCCGTTCACTTCCAGCAGAGGATGAAGTTCAAAATCCGTTTAAATCACCCATTCGATTATAAAATGAGGAGGCAAAACCGATGAAAAAGGGATTATTGCTGCTTTTTTGCCTTGTATTTGCTTTATCCATGTCGGGCTGTTCCAATGACAACCAAGGAGCATCAGGAACAGAGAAGAACGGGGAAGTACAGCTTAAAATGTGGGCACATCAGGGACAGCCAAAAGAAGTTGACTTTTATAAAAAACGCATTGAAGAATTTAACAAGGAATACAAAGGAAAGATTCATGTTAAGCTGGACATCATTCCGAGTGGTGCGGGCCATGCTTATGAAGACAAGATCAACGCAGCCGCCACTTCAAACGGTCTGCCGGATGTGCTCGATATGGACGGGCCGTTTGTCGGAAACTATGCGGCCACCGGAATTCTTGCTCCCATAGATGATTACGTAGAGAAAAAGGACAAGCAGGATTTTGCCAAATCCATCATCCAGCAAGGTACATATGACGGCAAACTTTTCGCTCTTGGAGCCATGGAATCATCCGTCGTGGTCTTCTATAACAAAAAATTGCTGAAGGAAGCCGGGATCCAGGCTCCTGAATCGTTGGATAAAGCATGGACATGGGACCAGTTCATGGACGCCTCGAAAAAGCTGACAAAAAACAACGTCCACGGCCTAACGATGCATATGGACCTCGGCGTCGGGGAGTGGCTGACCTATATGGGCTCAGTATTTGTATGGTCGAACGGCGGACTGTTGCTCAACGAAGATAACACAAAAGCTGACGGTTATGTCAACGGCCCCAAATCAGTAGAGGCAATGAACTACGTGAAAGACCTGTTCAAGTCCAAAGTTGTGAGCGTTTCCAACGGTCCAACAGATTTTGAAGAGGGAAAGGCGGCCATGATGCTTGGCGGAGTATGGCTGATTCCTGGGTTTGAGGAGTACAAGAATCTGGAGTGGGGAATGACCTATCTACCATACAGCAAGAAAAAGATGTCACCTTCAGGATCATGGGCATTCGGAGTCTCAAGCCAGTCCAAACAGCCAAAAGAGGCAGCTAAAGTGGTAAAGTGGATGAGCAATAAAGATTCTGTTGTAGAAATATCCAAAATTACAGGAATGCCGCCGGCCAGGGAATCTGCATTCAAGGAATTGCCGGAATACGATAAACTTCCTAAAAAGGTGATTAAAGACCAGGTGTTGAATACAGCCAAGGCACGTCCGGCGACGCCGGCCTATCCTGTCTTAACCGCTAAATTTGCTGAGGCCTTTCAAGCGGCTACCTTAGGGCAGGATGTAAAAAAGGAACTTGATAAAGCGGCGAAGGATACAGACAGGGAACTCGAACGATTCAAAAAGTAAGAGGGAAAAAGGAGTGATTGCTTCACTCCTTTTCCCGTACTCTCTTCAGGAAGGAGAAATCGGATGGAACCCGTTACTCAAAAAACAAATGTAAGCCGCCCATTGCCTACGGTAAGCCCGAAGCAAAAAAAGCGAAAAAATTTGTTAGCCAGCTATGGATTCGTCAGTCCGGCGATGATTCTTTTATTTGTCTTCCTCATACTGCCGGCCATTTTAGCTCTGTATTATAGTTTCACTAACTATTATCTGCTGACTCCTGAAAAAATGAAATTTGTAGGAGTGGAGAACTACAAACGTCTGGCAGAGGACGATATCTTTTTGAAATCGTTAGGCAATACCGCTCTTTTTGTCATCATCGTGGTCCCAGTACAAACCCTTGTCGCTTTGGCACTGGCCTTGCTCGTGAATCAAAAAGTGCGAGGCATTAAATTTTTCAGGATGGCCTTTTTTGCACCTGTCGTCACGTCCATGGTCATTGTATCCATTCTCTGGACATTCATCTATAATCCTGACAACGGGTTGGCCAATTCAATCTTGAATATCGTGGGACTCGGCCCTTTTCAGTTTCTTACAGATAAAGACCAGGCGATGTACTCTATCATTTTTATGAGTATCTGGCAGGGTGCCGGCTATCAGATGATGATCTTCCTTGCCGGACTTCAGGAGATTCCGGACCATCTCTACGAGGCCGCATCCATTGATGGAGCAAGCGCTTGGCAGAAGCTCATTCATATTACGATTCCTGGTATTCGCAATATTCTTGTCTTTATTGCGATCGTAACGATGATAGCAGCTACCAAGCTCTTTATCCAGCCGTTCGTAATGACGCAGGGAGGGCCTCTGGATTCTACAAAAACACTCGTCTATATGGTATATGAAACCGGCTTTAAGTTCAGGGATGTCGGCTATTCATCAGCGATCGCCATTCTTTTCTTTGTGATTGTGCTGGTGATTTCCATTCTGCAGCGAAAGTTTATTAAAGAATCTACAGAATAGGAGGAGAGTTGATGAAAAAGAACAGGTTGCTTAAATTAATAGGCTTGTATACCGCCCTTACTTTGCTTGCTCTTCTTTTTTTATTTCCGCTCGTCTGGATGATCGTCTCTTCTTTTAAGACAGAGCCCCAGATTTTTGCCGACTTGAAATCCTTTAAAGCCTTTGTTCCTTATACCTTTTCTTTGGATAACTATACCGGGGTTTTTGAACGGATCCCGTTCATCAGGTATCTGCTTACGAGTACGTTATACGTGTCCGTCATTGTCATCCTCGGTTTGTTCGTAAACTCACTGGCCGCCTACGCTTTTGCGCGAATGCAGTTTAAAGGAAGGGATTTCTTGTTTGCAGCTGTAGTTGCTTTAATCATTATCCCGTTTGAGAGTATCCTGCTTCCTTTGTATTTAATCATTGATGAGTTTGATTGGCTCAATACCTACCAGGCTCTGATCGTTCCCTTTATTGCAAACGCGTTTAATATTTTCATGTTTAGGCAGTTCTTTTTGAACTTGCCGAAAGAATTAGAAGAGTCTGCCCGCATGGATGGGGCTTCGACGCTTCGTATCTTTTTCCAGATCGTTATTCCGCTGTCAAAGCCTGTTTTCATTACAGTAGCTCTCCTGACGTTTATCACCCATTGGGGAGACTTTATGTGGCCGCTCATCGCGACAACAGATGAGAGTGTAAGGCCGCTTCAAGTCGGGATGCAGTTCTTTTTCCATCAGCCCCCAGTGAAGTATGGACATGTCATGGCTGCCCTCACGATGGCCACCGTCCCGCTTCTGATTATTTTCGTCTTCTTTCAAAAATACTATGTTCAGGGAATTGCATCCGCAGGTATGAAGAACTAATCGTGTACACTCTGAGCAAAGCTTATTCAGGGCTTTGCTTTTTTTTATGTGCGAATTGGGAAAATGTATAGGGCGACACTTCGATATTTTCATAGGTTAATCACTGATTTTCCCAATACACATCCTCCTTTTGTACTGATACAATTTAATTTATACTAGGTTCGACAAAGTATGGTATGTAAATAGTACCAGGAAGAATGGGTGAGGACGTGAAAAAGAGAGTACTTGTCTATCTCTATCCCCAGTTTCGAGAAGTTGAGATTATGGTGGCGCTGTCTATTGTCAGCCGCTTTTATGAAGTGTTAACCTTCACATTGCCGCATGGGGCAGTCACTAGTGAATGCGGCCTTACGATGCAGCCGTCTATTAAACTGAAAAATATTAATCCGCTGGAATATGATATGCTGCTGATCCCGGGAGGCCGGCAAGCCGGAAGCCAGTCCGATCCCCGGCTGATCAGACTCATAAAAGCTTTTGACCGAGACGGTGTACGGATAGCAGCAATCGGCACGGGTGTGCTGCTTGCTGGCAAAGCAGGAGTACTGGTTAACAAAAATTTTACTTCGTCTGTCCTTGAGGAGGAGCACAGACGAGCCAAGGATTGGCTGAAAGGAAGAGCTGTGAACCGGCCGGTCGTTGAAGATAAAAATATAATAACCGCCAAAAACAATGCATATATTGATTTTGGATTGGTCATCGGTGACAGACTGGGCTGTTTTAACAGTTTAGATGATTACAATCTGTATAAAGGCAGAGTGTAGCAGGCTGCTTGACTATGTTAAAATAAGGAATAATAAATAAAGGAGTTGTACATCGTGTCCACTCTTCTTATTTCTATTGTTATTTCTGTCATTATCATTTTGTTCATCCTCGTTATTTTTGTTGTTGCGATATCGAAGGGATATTCCTATAAACATACGGTGGACAGCCTGGAGGAAAATCCGCACCTGAAAGAAAAAGAGGAAAAATCGCGCGACGCATAAAGCCGGCAGCCCATGCCGGCTTTTTTATTTTTCAGATAGGCCTCCCTAAAATTAGACTGGAAAGTTTGAAGGTGAGGGGGGATAATAAAGAGGATGGGAGTGCATACATCGTTATGTGTTTTTTTACAAACTATGAAGTAAAAAGGAGAAAATATGTTAAAAGTAATTAGGCCTGCATCACCCTTTGATTTCTCTAAGATGCTTCGGAGGGTGAGCAGTGCAGGAAAAAATAATATCGTTCACGTGGACATGGATAATCAAATCTATAAGAGAATGATCCACCTTAGAAATAAACGCATACTGATTCAGGTAAAAGCAGCCGGCAGCGTCGACAGTCCTGAGCTTATGATGGAACACTCCGAGGGGTTTTCCAAAAAGGAGCAAGAAGAGCTGGCTGTTATTGTAAAGCGCATGTTTTCCACAGAGATTGATATTAAACAATTCTACCGCCAATTTTCAGACCATAGACAGATTGCGCCGCTCATCACGGACTTTTTCGGTTTGCGCCTAGTGACCGATCCCGACCTTTTTGAATCCATGGTTAAAATTATCATTGGCCAGCAGGTGAATCTAACGTTTGCGGGTGTCTTGATCGACCGCTTGATTGATCTCGCCGGTGAACACATTGAACATGAAGGAGAAATGTTCTCCGTATTTCCAACTCCGGAAAAAGTAGCCTCCCTCGATGTTGAACAGCTGAGGGCGCTGCAATTCAGCCAAAGGAAAGCGGAGTACATCATCGACTTTGCGAGGCTGATTAATTCCGGAGCTTTAGATACCGATTCCCTTTGGTCCATGACGGATGAGGAAATAATGAATACGCTGCTGCCGATCAGGGGAATCGGCCGCTGGACGATTGAATGTCTTCTTATTTTTGCTATGGGGAGGACCAATGTGCTTCCCGCTGCGGATATCGGTCTGCGAAATGGTGTCCGTAAAGCATGGGGTCTGGATTACCAGCCGTCTGAAGAGGATGTAAGAAAGCTAGCTGAGGACTGGGCGCCTTGGAACACCTATATTACGTATTACCTTTGGGAAAGTTTAGCCGTCGAACCGATCGCAAAAGATGGATAGAATGAGAATGGGACGAGGAGGAAGGTACTGTGAACATCGCTTTTTTTCTTTTGCCGAAAGAAGATGTGGCGTTTTTAAAGTCCACATCAACGATCAGGCAGGCACTTGAAAAACTGGAGCATCATCGATATACGGCCGTTCCTGTGCTGGATGAAAAAGGAATGTATTCTGAAACGCTGACAGAAGGAGATTTGCTTTGGACGATTAAAAACACGCCAGGACTGACTTTTGAAACTAGTCATCGTTTTTCCATCGCGGGCATTCAAAAGGAACGCATCATCAAATCTGTCAATATAAACGCTGAAATGGAAGATCTGTTATCTTTAATCGCTACGCAAAATTTTGTTCCTGTTGTGGATGATCAAGGTGTATTTATCGGAATCGTCCGCAGGAGCGACATTATTGAGTATTGCTCCAATCAGCTGTTTGCCATAAAGGGGACCTAAAAAAGAATGGATGAAATCTTCTCTTTGTTTCCAGAGATGGAGACTGAGCGCTTTATTCTAAGGAACATTGAACTGGAGGATGCAGTGGATCTCCATGAAGCCTATTCAGATCCTGACGTCGTCAAATTTTGGGGTACCGCCCCGTTTACTTCGATTGAACAAACGCAATCTCTGATCAGCGACTTTCACAAAGGCTATGAGGGTCAGCTCACTATCCGCTGGGGAATCGCGGAAAAGGAAGGAAACCGGATAATCGGGACGTGCGGCTACCACAATTGGGCAAAAAAGAAGTTCCGTTCAGAGATTGGTTATGAAATTCGTAAAAGCGAGTGGCGGAAAGGGGTCATGAAAGAAGTGCTTTCCGCCATACTCCCTTTCGCGTTTCAGCAAATGGAACTTAACAGGATCGGAGCGCTGATCCATCCGGAAAACCATGGATCTGCCAGTCTTGTTTCCAAGTTTGGATTTAAAGAAGAAGGATGTCTGCGAGACTATCAATGTGTGGATGGAGAATTTCAAGATCTAGTGATGCACAGCTTGATCAAGAAAGACTTTGCTCAACATAAAAAAAACGCATGGGTTTAATCCATGCGTTTTTCTTCTTTCTGACGTTCTTTAAATTCACGGATAAGGCTTTGTGTTCCGCTTTTTAATGACGCAAGTTCTTCGGACGGAAGAGTCAGTCCCCCATACCTTGCTTTATTATAAGCGGATACAACCGAATGAATGGTGGAGCCTGGCAGATCCAGACGCTGGAGCCACTCTGAAACAGATTCGTTATAGGCGCGGCTTCCACCGAGTTTTGTCATTCGTTTTTCAAACTGGATATAAATTTTCCTTGCCTCATCAGAAGGTGTTTTCCAATAACGGCGTTCCTTTTTGTGCTCTGTCAATGGTTCACCAGGCAGGATCGGCTGAATGCGTTGTGTTGAAATCGTTTGCCCTAATGTGTCTAGAATCCTTCGTCTAAAATAGATGAAAACAGCCACCAAAAGGAGCGCAAAGAGTAACCATAAGATCCACTGATCATCTGATGGGGCTAGGGATGGCATCTTTGTTGTTTTTTCACTTTCCATAAACGTTCCTGCAAAGGCTTCAGCCCTTTTTTTGCGGCCATCAGAGATGGGAAGAAGGCTGTAAAGAAAGAATAGAGGTTTGCTCAATAGGGAAAATACAGCATAGAACAATGCCTCCATCAGATTTTTAAATAAGAACGAAAAGAGCGGGAACACAAGATATGCTGCCGCAGTTGAAGACAGAAGCACAGATAAAGAAAATATTCCTTGTTTCATGTTCTGAAACACGGGTACTCCTTCATTCAAATGACGGTGATAGCTTTTAAGCAGGATAAGGCAGACCAGCTGTAAAGCAGGTATAAGGAGCAAAGCTTCAGAAATGTTCGGAAAGAAAATATACCTGAAAAGGGCCAGGGCAAAAGCACCAAGCCAGATCACTTCCATGTCTTGCTTAATCGGCTCAGACCAGTTTACCCATGCTCTCCAGCCTATGATCCCTGCTAAAAGGATGCAATGGATGAAGCTAAACCCAAAAATAAAACCTATTTCAAAAGCAACAGGGCTAAGAAGGATGATTTTACCCATGGTCATTTCTTTTGAAAAGTTAAAAAGCAGAACAAACGGTAAACAGCCAAAAATATAAAGGGCACAAAGCTTTAAAGATAAGGCAAGACTGAAAGGCAGCAGGCTGATTACGACTAAATAAAGAAGCAGACCGTCAAACAAATAATTGAAAGAAAACGTGGGAAGCCGGCCGTGGGTCCTCATGAGATGTCTCTCTTGGCTTACCATTTTGCTAAATAAGCCCCTTCTTCATCATCAATAATCCGATAGACCGGGCTGCCGTGTTTCTGCCACTTTTGATAGTATTTCTCTTGCCTGCCATCAACTTCATGCCTGCCAGCCAAGATTACGACAGCAGCCGTGCTTGAAATCTCACCGTCTGTTTTTGCAAGCAGCTCAACAAGGGGAAAGGTTACACTTGAAACACTGATACGGGCAAGTGTTTCAAGTACTCGCAAAAGATGAGCACGCCCCTCTCCTTTGTCTACTTTAAGATAACCAGCAGCACCTGGAACGCGGATATTCATGAAAATTTCGTAGGGAATATCGCTAAAGAGGCTTGCTGGCACATAAAAGCTAAATAACTAAGCTGATTTTCCAGCGCTTCCCCCTGAAAAGAAGATGTTCCGTAGGAGGATGATCCAACATTCAGTATAAATGCCCATGTGCATTCTCTCGTTTTCTCGACGATTTTTGTTTTCAATGAAGCTGAAGCTGCTGTAGCTTTCCAGTGGATTCTGTTGAAAGGATCACTCCTTTCATAGGCTCTTGCACCTGCAGGAGAAGTGGCATCTTCAAACAATGATCGTGAATAAGGATGAAGACCCTGCCTGGATCGAAGCAAAGGATGGATGCCCACCACTGGGAGAGGGGCTGGAAAAACAATCACTTCCGTTCGGTAGATTGGATCAAAGGCAAGGAGGAGGACGCCGTATCCAACGGCATTACGTATGTTGAGTTCAATACGGTTCAGCTTCACGGCGCCTCTCCTTTTTCCTGTAACCTTAAGCTCCTCCTCCACCTGTGACTTTTTAGGTACAGCAAATCTCCATTCATAATCCTTTTGTTTTACGTTTTTCTTTTCATGAGTGATTACAGCATTTTCTACTTCAACGGCGTCGTCAGCGGTAAATGCCTTCGTTCCACGGATCTCCGGCCAGCTGCCTTCATAGGAAAGGATAAGGTGCAGACTTTCTGTATCGCCTGTAAAGAGCCGGATTGTTCTTCGGGGGTTCTGAAGAACAAGATGATCTGCTGCAGACTTAAAGTAAATCCGGCTAACATAGTAAACAGCTGCGAATAAACAAGCGAGCGCCAGTATAAGAGGAGACTTTTTATAAAAACTGATGACAGCCAAAACCAAGCCGGCACTTAATGAAGCTTGAAGAAGCTTGGGTAGGGCAAGCTCTTCCCTCCAGACACTCATGATCCAGCACCTGATTCGACAGGAACCCTAACCGATTTCAATATTTCTTGAATAACCTGATGCTTTGTTTTTCTCAGTGTCCCTTCAAGCGACAGGACCAGACGGTGGGAGAGAACATAAGGCGCCATCAGCTTTACATCATCTGGGGTGACGTACATCCGTCCCTGAATCAGGGCGTGGCCCTGGCATGCACGCATAAAGGCAAGTGTTCCCCGCGGACTAACACCAGCTTCAGCAAATCCGGATTCTCTTGTCGCATGAATGATGGACAGCAGGTAGTTCTCAACATCCTCTGACAACTCCACTTCCTTTACCATGTCCTGCATCCTATGTAAATCCTCCAGCGAGAAGACAGCTTCGAGCTGATCGAAGGGTTCCTGCTTTCGATAAAGAGAGAGCATCCTCTTTTCTTCTTCAAAAGAAGGGTATCCGGTCTGAATTTGTAGGAAAAAACGGTCAAGCTGTGCTTCCGGGAGGGGGAATGTTCCTTGAGACTCGATCGGATTCTGGGTAGCGATGACAATAAATGGAGAGGGGAGCTGTGTCGTTTCTCCTTCGATGGTAACCTGCCGCTCCTCCATAATTTCCAGCAGACTCGATTGTGCTCTTGGTGTTGCCCTGTTGATCTCATCAGCCAGCAATATGTTCGTCATGACAGGTCCGAGTCGCAGCTCGAAGTCTTGTTCTTTCGGGTTGAAAAATTTAATGCCTGTTATATCACTGGGCAGGATATCCGCCGTAAACTGAATCCGTTTGAATCCGCCGCTGATCGATCTGGCCACACTTTTAGCCAACACCGTCTTTCCGGTGCCTGGCACGTCTTCTAAAAGAATATGTCCTCTATTAATAAGTGCAATTATGATCAAGTCGACAATTTTTTCTTTTCCGACTAATACTGACGATATATTCCGTTTCATGCGTTCTGTTTGTTGAAGGATGTCCAATATCAACCCCACCTTTATTTACCAATTTTCTTTTATATTCTACAAAACCAGCCAAAAACCTCCAACAAAAAAAGATGGCGAAAAACGCCATCTTTTTTCTGAAATTGAAGATTAAAGCCAGATCATCGCCGCTAGAACTGCGGCAAGTATAAAACGGTAATAAGCAAAAGGAGTAAGCTTTACTTTTGCGATCAAACGGATAAAGAACAGAATGGCAACGACCGCGACAATAAAGGCCGTAAGGAATCCTGCAGCAAAGAACGGAAGGTCCGCTGCGCTAAGAACATCCCAGCTTTTATACAAATCCAGGCCGCTTGCAGCGATCATAATTGGAACCGCAAGGATAAAGGTGAAATCGGCAGCTGTCCTATGACTCAAGCCGAGCAATACACCGCCGGAAATGGTAGCACCGGATCGGGAGAAACCTGGCCAGAGCGCAAGACATTGAAACAGCCCAATGATTAACGCCTGCTTATACGTAATCTGGTCAAGTGTTGCCGCCGTAATTTTTTTCTTCTTTTTTTCAGCATAAATCATCAGCAGACCGCCGACAATCAAGCTGAACACAACGGTACTCGTAGAGAATAAATATTTTTTTACCGCATCGTGAGCGACAAGCCCGATCACGACAGCTGGAAGCATACCCGCAAAAATGTGGAGCAGATTCAAATGGCCCTTCTGGCCGTCTTCTGTTTCAACCTTGCCTACACCAAGGAGGCTCCACAATCTTTTCCAATAAAGAACCACAACAGCAAGGATGGAACCAAGCTGAATTACAATCTCAAACGTTTTGGCCTTGTCCCCTGTAAACCCGAGGAAATGCCCTGTAATAATTAAATGTCCAGTGGAGGAAACGGGAAGAAATTCTGTCAGCCCTTCCACCATACCCATTATAATCGCAATCCAAAGAAACATACGTTCACCAGCCTGTTCACTAATTAGTCAAATACTTACTTATTATAAAAGATATTTTGCGAAAAACATATAAAGATATTGTGACAACACAGAAGTGCTGAAGCGGCAGCCTGGCATGAAAGTACTGGGCCGCTGTTCATTTAACCGCTTGTCTATTTATCATCTGGTTTCTGTCGATTACGTGCGAACTTTTGCCGGTTGCGATCCAGTTTTTGTCGTTTACCAGCCAAACCCTATCGAATTCCGCCTGCCCACAGCACAAGAACACACACTAACAACGTTCGCAGACCAAACAAAAAAAGAGACGGCACATGTCCGCCTCTTTTTCAAAATCTAATGATTACATTATTAATCCAGAATGGTAACCTTGACGTTCTTGCGTCCCCATTCGGTAGCTTTTTGTTTAGATGGATAGAAGACATCGATTCGATTTCCTTGAATAGCTCCGCCTTTGTCAGCAGCTACTGCATAGCCATAGCCTTCAACATAGACTTGAGAATTCAATGGAATAACATCCGGGTCAACAGCGATCACTTTTACGTTTGGATTTGTTTTTAGGTTTGTCCCGTTCGCTGTAATGCCGCTGCATCCATCACAATTAGCCGTGTAAGCTGTTGCTTCAACAGATACTGTTTTTCCTTGTTTCTGATTAGCAGGAGCAGGCTTTACCGGTGCAGAAGTTTTTTGTGCTGGAGCCGATGATTGAACTTCTGTTTTTACGCGGACACCGTTCTCGCCATATAGAGCTTTAATGGATTGAGGTCCAGTTAATCCATCGACAGTGATGCCTTTTGCTTTTTGGAACGCTTTTACTGCGTTTACAGTAATCGGTCCATAAATTCCATCCACTGTGTAGCTATAGAATCCTTGATCCTTCAGTTCACTTTGCAAACCGGATACCGCATAGCCTTTATTGCCATGCTTAAGTATATTTGATTTTCCTAGAGAAGATTGAAGAAGCGCTTCAGCTGTTCGTTTGCCAGCGATGCCATCCACTTTCAAACCGTTTCTCTTTTGGAAATCCTTCACGGAAGCCGTTGTGATATCTCCATAGTAACCTGTTGTTTCGGTGTAATGAAAATATCCTTTGTCTTTGAGTGTTTGCTGCAATTTATGTACGTCTTTATCCCACATGCCTTGTTTTAATGTATGGTCCCCTAACGCGGCTTCCCCTACTAGTGGAGAACTCATCATTACTCCAGCGATCGCTCCTGTTGCAATTACTTTTTTAATCATATGTAGTACCTCCTCAAGTACGAAAAGTTTTAGTTAAAAAGGATATGTTTTCCTTCATAGCCAATTGCCATTGTACAGGGTGAGTGTGACAGGCAGGTTAGAGTAAGGTAACAAAACCATTACATAATTATTTCAAAATAGTTCTATATCCCTCCAATGATTGAATTATTTACCTATGGAAGCAGGGCCGCACTAGTGGTTCAGCGTTTTTACGGGCTGTAATTCTTTATAATTTTTTGAAAACTGTTAAACTTGTAAAGTACACATTTTTGAAGGAAAGGTGGAGTTAATAATGGAATATCGGCGTCTCGGAAAAACAGGATTGAGGGTTAGTGAGATTTCACTCGGAAGCTGGCTGACTACAGCTGGCTATGTTGAAAAAGAGAATGCAGAGGCGAGCATACATAAAGCGTTTGACCTCGGCATCAACTTTTTCGACACTGCCAATGTTTATATGAGGGGTGAGGCTGAGAAGGTTGTAGGCGGAGTGCTGAAAGACTATCAAAGAGATTCCTATGTTTTGGCGACCAAGGCGTTCTGGCCGATGGGAGACGGGCCAAACGACCGTGGACTTTCCCGAAAGCATGTCATCGAGCAGTGCAATGCCAGCCTTCAGCGGCTAGGACTGGATTACGTTGATATCTTCTATTGCCACCGATATGATAAGGAAACTCCGCTTGAAGAAACTTTGCGAGCCATCGATGATCTTATACGTCATGGAAAAGTGCTGTATGCGGGAGTGAGTGAATGGACAGCGGAACAAATCTCTGAAGCGGTTCACCTCGCGGACAAGAAACTGCTCGACCGGATTGTCGTAAGCCAGCCGCAATACAATATGTTTGAACGATATATCGAAAAAGAAGTGATCCCAGTCAGCGAGAAACATGGAATTGGCCAGGTCGTATGGTCACCGCTTGCACAAGGGGTGCTTACAGGTAAATATAAAATAGGAGAAGAAGCGCCTAAAGGAAGCCGTGCAGCCGACGAGAACAGCAAAAAAGCCATCTCTGGCCATCTGACAGATGAGAAGCTTCAAAAAGTGGAGCGGCTGAAAAGAGTAGCTTCAGAGAACGGTATTTCTGTTGCTCAGCTGGCACTGGCCTGGATTTTAAGTCAGGAAAATGTTTCAAGCGCGATTGTAGGGGCCAGTTCACCAGGCCAACTTGAGGAAACGGCGAAGGCCTCGGGCATCAAACTTTCAACTGACGCTCTTGAAAGCATAGAGAGCATACTTCAAAACTGATTCAAGTATTCAAAAACGGCGGGAGGCATTCCCGCCGTTTTCTGCGTTTAGCAGATTTGTAGTTTTCAGGTAGCGCAGTTTTATTGCTTAATCCATGTATTAGGCCGGTTCTTCATGCGGGAAAGCAGATTCAGCAAATGATCTAGTTCCTGGCTGCATTTCACGGTGACTTCTGCTGTCAGTCCGTAGGTTTTCCCAAGACAAAGCAATACTTCGCGCTTTTTTTCAATCATTTGTAATAACATCTTTCATTCACGACTTTCATGAGGGATTTTGTCACAAAAACTAGTATGAAGCAAAACTTAAATTTCGAAAAGAGATTTGATAAAAATAGTCAAAATATTACAAAATAAATAGGATCCTTGATTGATTGCCGTTCGGCTGAAGAAAAAGATCAAATCCTGGATAAAATGCAAATTGTCATCTGAAAAAGCGGGGCATTCCGGCCTTTATTTTTTTGCTGGGGAAGGAATGATGCACAACATTGAATGGAACCTACGTAATTTTGATATAATGGATGGTACTATATTACGGAGGCTCACATGTTAAGTAAGCAAATTCCTAAAGACGTGGTTTTGGAACTTGGAAAAGACGTGCTGTTTCATTTTAGCGGAGAAGTGATACAAGATAGCTATGTGCTTTATCAAAAAGGCGCTGTATACAATATTAATGTGGAAAACAAGACGGTAACGGGAAGTGTTTCTGAAGAAGGGGAATACGCGGTAAGCCTTGACCTTGAACATTTTTCGGAGAGCAGCTGTTCATGCACCAGCAGCGTACCGTGTATCCATAAGCTCGCAGTGTTCTTCCAGCTGTATGC
Organism: Fictibacillus sp. NRS-1165; assembly: GCF_050468105.1. NCBI lineage: Bacteria > Bacillati > Bacillota > Bacilli > Caryophanales > Fictibacillaceae > Fictibacillus > Fictibacillus sp. NRS-1165. The sequence continues at coordinate 7,071 of NZ_JBDPNU010000061.1, read as the reverse complement.
GTCTTTTGGACCGCCTTACCAGCTTATCCTGGATTGGAAGAGCAAGAGAGGAAAACAAAAGACAGAGCAGCAGGAAACGATGGTTCCTCCTGCCATTCATCCGGAAAGCAACGATAGGAAAACTGAAACAGGTACGAAAAAACGGGTCATTCAAAACGTATTGTCGGTTAATGAATGGAAAAAAGCGTTTGATCAGCGCTTTGAAGATTTCGAAAAAAATAAGATGCAGAACTTGACCTTTAAAGAACTGGAAAGGGGAGAGGGCTACACCTTTACTCACATCCATAGGGAGTTCTATCCGGGTCTATTGAATGCTGCCAGTTTTTTGGATGATGATGTTGGAAAACTGTATCGGTTTCATGCACAGCTTGAAACTTTCCTGAGGCTTGCGCAGTATGAAAAGCAATATGGTGTTCCTGAATACTTAGCTTCACATTTTAAGCTGAATCTCAGCCAGCTGGTAGACGGGATGTTTAAATCAGCCATGGACATCGATGCTGAAAAGCTTAAATCTGAGCATCGCGATTTAATCGAAGAAAGTTTACGAGAATTCCAGAACATTTTTACGCTGCCCGCCCGTTATTTTGATATTATTTTCCGGGTATTTCAGGTAGGCTGGGCGACGATTTACCATGTTGATCAATGGGTAGCAGCTTATGAAAAACAGCTGGTAAAGGAAAAAGAAAAAGGTTCACGCGCTCAGTTTCTGGATATGGCCCTCGTACATTTTGCCTTTCTCAGAGACGATCTTACGGAAGCATTTGAGCGGATGGAAAAGACCGAGCAGTTTTCTTCCCGCCATGCTTTAATCTGGCTTGAGCTGCTTTTTCATTGGGGCAAGTGGGAGTCTTTATTGAAATGGCTGCTCGCTCTAAAGAAGGAATTTTACAAGAAGACGCGGGATTACTACCAGGATGCTTCTGTCCGTGAACAGTTTCATCAATACATTGAATATTTCTGGAAGTACGCCCAATACACGGGGGAGGAAAAGGAGTATGAACAGATGCTCGTTGACTGTCTGCCGGTGACCTTTTATGAATATAATGAGTTTTTGCACGTTCAGCAGGATTTTAGGCGGTGGGTTGAGCTTCAGATTTTAATGGGGTATTCGCCTTCCCTGATCAATGGCACGGACTTAAAGGAAGTGGAGCAGCTGGATATGGAAGTCCTTTTGCCGCTTTACCATCAATCCATTGACCGTCTCATCAGGGAGAAAAACCGCAAATCGTATAAGTTAGCCATCCGTTTCCTGAAAAAGCTCCAGTCCATCTATAAAAAGCTCGACAGAACCGTGCAGTTTGATGATTATATTGAAAAGCTGGCAACCCAGTACGCCAGACTTCGCGCTTTTCAGGAAGAGCTAAGGAAAGGAAAATTCATACATGATTGATGTGACCGCCATTGTACTTCATGCCAAATGGCTGAACGACAGCAGAATGGTGTTCTGGGGTGAACAGAAAGGGCAAAAGCTCCATGTTGATGACTGGATGCCCATGCTGTTTGCCTGGCATAAAAGATCCTATTATGGAACGTTCATTGAACGGGATGACGATCAGTTCGTCTATGTATCCGCAGCTGATGCGTTTCGCCTGTTCACAGAATATCCGCACTTTTTTCTAAAACAGAACAATTGGGGCGAAGTAGCGCTGAATATGATAGCCGACGCGCAAAAACTGGAGGCCTCGCTGCAGGACCGCCAAGTAAAACCCAGTTTTGAATGTTGGAAAAAAGGCGAATGGAAATGGGAGTTTGATGACAGCGGGAATCAACTGCCTGATTGGCTAAACAACGCGGTAGACGAGCTCGTCCTCGAGGAACCTGAGAGGCTGGATGCGGATCCTGCCTTTTTTGACCGTTTTCCGTTCGAGCACCTTCTCGAAAAGAACACCCTGTATGAAAATTTGTCTGAGGGATCATGGCTGGTCAAACTGGGCTGGAAAAAGGATGAAAAACCATTTGATGTCCTTCTTGAACTGCAGGAACCAGAGGACGACGGCCGGTATTGGAACCTGGATGTACTGCTTGAGGATAAGGACAACGGCATCCATTATGAATGGTCAGGGAACTTGAAAGATCTTCCGGAAGAATGGCAGCCCTTTATGCATCGGATAGAAGAAGATCTTGCCTTTGCTGGAACACTCGTACCTTCTCTTCAAAAAAAGGATGGTTCTTTTAAAAAGCAGCTTACAGAAAATGAAGCATGGGATTTTTTAAACGACAGTGGGCAGTGGCTGGCGGAAGGGGGATTTAAGATCCTTCTCCCATCTTGGTGGGAAGCATTGAAGGATCTGCAGCCGGACCTGAAGGCAAAAGTAAAAAGTTCAACCAGCGGATATGCTCCGTCCTTTTTAGGATTGGATTCCATCGTCCAGTTTGACTGGAAAGTTTCCACTGGTGATATCGAATTGAGCGAAGAAGAATTTTTGAAGCTCGTTGACAGCCGCAGGCGTCTGGTAAAAATAAAGGGCAAATGGTTCAAGCTGGACCCTGCTTTCATTCGTGAAGTCAGACAGGTTATGAAGAATGTGAACCGCAAAGGTCTCCAGCTGAAGGATATCCTGGAACAGCATCTCATGCAGCCGGCGAAAGAGGGCGGTGAAGAGGAGAGTTCTGTTCTCCGCTATGTCAATATCGAACTGAACACGGACCTTGCCAGAATGGTCGAACAGCTGTCTGAAGTAAAAGAGATTCCGATCCAGCCGACCTCACCAGCCTTTCGTGGCACATTAAGGGACTATCAAAAAACAGGCAGCTCCTGGCTTCAATTTTTACGAAAGTTCGGTCTTGGAGGGTGTCTGGCGGATGACATGGGACTGGGTAAAACCATTCAGACGATTGATTACCTTCTTCAAACGAGAAAAGAGGACAAAGAGGCACAGCTTCCTGCACTTTTAATCTGTCCAACTTCTGTTATTGGCAACTGGCAGAAGGAGTTGCAGCACTTTTCCCCGGATTTAAATGTATTCCTGCATTACGGATCCACACGGATTCGCGGGGAGAATTTTATCCAGTCCATTCAGGGAGCAGATGTGGTCCTGACTTCCTATACGACGGCCCAGCTTGATGAAGAAGATTTTCAGCCTGTTTTGTGGGATGCGATCATTCTGGATGAAGCCCAAAATATAAAGAACAGTTTTACGAAGCAATCCAGGAGCATCAGGCGTTTATCGGGGAGGCATAAGATTGCGCTGACAGGAACACCGGTAGAGAACCGCCTCCTGGAATTATGGGCCATATTTGATTTCCTTAATCCAGGTTATCTGGGCAGTGAAGCTGCCTTCCGGAAAAGGTTTGTTATTCCTGTTGAGAGGGAGCATGATAACGGCAGACTGAAGCAGCTGCAGAGTCTTGTTCAGCCTTTCCTGCTGAGGAGGACGAAACAAGATCCTCACGTTCAGCTGAATCTGCCGGATAAACAGGAGATCAAAGAGTATGTTCATCTTACGGCTGAACAGGCTTCTCTATACGAGCGGATGATTCAGGATACCTTTCAGCAGCTGGAGCAAGAAAGCGGCATGAAGCGCAGAGGACTGATCCTTGCTTTGCTTGGCAAGCTGAAGCAGGTCTGCGATCATCCTGTCCTTTATCTCAAGGAAGAAAAGAAGAACAAACTTGAGGAACGCTCCAATAAATTCTCGAAGCTGGTAGAGCTTTTGGAGGCCATAAAAGAAAAAGATGAACGGTGTTTGATTTTTACACAGTTCTTATTTATGGGACACTTGATCCAGGACTATATCGCGAACCGCTGGAACGAAGAAGTTCTCTTCCTGCACGGAGGGGTACCAAAGGCAAAACGCGATGACATGATTCAAAAGTTTCAGGATGGAAAGCATAGTGTTTTCGTGCTGTCCTTAAAAGCCGGGGGAACGGGGCTTAACCTTACAGAAGCAAACCATGTGATTCATTTTGACCGTTGGTGGAATCCTGCCGTAGAAAACCAGGCTACAGACCGGGCTCACCGGATCGGGCAAAAACGGTTTGTCACCGTTCATAAGATGATCACGCTTGGTACACTGGAAGAGCGCATTGATGAAATGCTTGAAAGCAAAAAAGAGCTGAGCGAAAAAGTCATTACGAGTGAAAACTGGATTACTGAGCTTTCTACCCAGGAATTGAGAGAGCTTTTTGTACTGCGTAAGGAATGGGTGGAAAAAGAATGAGGAAAGAGGAGCAGACTCAGAATTGAGCAGCTCCTCTTTCTTTATTTGTATAGAATGTCATCCCGAAGAGTGTTGACATGTTTAACAGCTGCATTAATATCTTCATTTGGTACCTGAATTCCTGCAGTGCTTCCTTTAAGTGATGGACGATGGCTTTGAAATGCTCTGGCTGAAGATTCATGTTTTCATGTACCTTTGCCATAGACGTTCCTGAATACTGATTGGGTCCTCCAACGCATAGCTTAAAAATTTGGTTTGATGTTTCCTTTGTTTGTCCATATTGGTATGTTCAAAAAAGTGATTTACAATTGGATCGGCCAAAACCTTTTCATAGAAACGATCAACAACTTTTTCTATGGAGTCTCTGCCTCCCAACTTTTCATATAACGATTCCTGCAATTGATATCTCCTCCTTATGTTCTTTCTATTTTTCCCCACAAGAAGAGAAACATAAACGCAGGAAGTCAGGTTTTAGCTCTTCTAAACACCTTTCTCGCAAATATGAGGTAAAAGAGGAGAGGAAACGGGCATTGGATCAATCCCCATAAAGACCAGAACCAATAGCGGCAGCCGCGTTTCCTTCCATCCAGAAACAGCCAGGTGCTCTGGCAGAGAAGAATCACGACAACGAGAATCAATGCCCAAAGCGGCTGGCCTTCTATGTTACGTGTCATTCCATTCACCTTCTTTTCTATGTTGTCTATAAATATACAGGACGGCTCCAATCAGGACGGGTATCTGAAGGAGGATGAGAACGGAAGGGAGTTGAATAAGCATGGCAGCCACAACGAACAGAACAACTGCAGCCATCAATCCAAACAGGGCAAGCTCTTTTGCCAGCTGCCTTTTATTCCTGCTGGTCTCCTCCGCTACCATTCTTTCAAAAAAGGAAAGGTCCGGCACACTGACTTCTTCATATTTTTCTATTTGCGAGAGGCTTTCCTTGAGCTGCTTTTCAAGGTTAGTTACGGACTCGGGTTTCTTCTTCACTCTCACTTAACTCCTTTCTAATGAAGGTTAATCCGGTATGAATCCTGGACTTCACCGTTCCTGCCGGAATGTTCAGCAAACTTCCAATTTCCTCGTACGTATAGCCATAATAATGTTTTAAGATTAATGGAACTCTCGTATCTTCTCTCAAAAGACTCAAAGCATCAAGGGCTTCATTCCATTCTTCATCGATAAAGGCCGCTTTCCATTTAAGGCTTCGGGAATCGTGTTCATGCTCTTGAAACTTCTGCTCGGTTTTCTTTCGTCTGATCTGGTCGATGTACAGATTGGAAGCGATGGATATGAGCCATGAAGAAAATTTGGATTTTCCCTTGTATAACCCGATCTTTTGAATGCACTTAAGCATGGTCTCCTGAACAAGATCCTCCGCTGTTGACCGGTTCATCGTTATTTTCAGTAAATAGTGAAACAAAAAGGAATAATTTTGCTGCAGCAAGAGTGAAAGAGAATGCTGGTCGCCCTTTTTTGCCTTTTTGACCACATCTTGTTCATCCATCTTTGATTTGTCCTCCTTGCGACCGGGTTCGTGAATCAAAAGTAAGACGTTTAAACATTGTAAATTGTTCACCGGACAAAAAGAAATATTTCATTGGATTAAATAAGGATATTTTGATACGTTGGAAATATTCTGTTGCTTTGAATAAACGGAGAGGAAGATGAACCATGTATTTACCGTCTTTTTCATTGAAAGGAAAAACAGCGTTGATTACAGGAGCAGGGCGTGGTATCGGAAAGGCGCTGGCCATTGGCTTTGCTGAAGCTGGAGCGGATATCGTGCTGGTCTCCCGAACGCAGTCCGATCTGGATGAGGTTGCCGGCTCAATTGAACAATTGGGCAGGAAGGCCTATTCCTACACAGTAGATGTAACGGTTAAGGAAGAGATTCATTCACTATACGATTCTCTTGTCTCCTGCCAAATTCCTGTACATATTTTAGTTAATAATGCGGGTATGAATATTAGAAGCAAAGCGCTGGATGTTACGGAAGAGGAATGGGAGAAAATCATGAATACCAATCTTCGGGTTGCACTCTATTTCTCTCAGGAAGCCGCTAAACTTATGAGAGTTCAGGGATATGGACGAATTATTAATATTTCCTCTGTTGCAGGGCACGTAGCGTTAAGAACGGGAGTTGTCTATGCTTCAACGAAAGCGGCGCTGATTCAGATGACGAAAAACCTTGCACTCGAATGGGGCCCTTATGGAATCAATGTGAACTCAATCGGTCCATGGTACTTTAGGACTCGGTTAACCGTTCAACTTCTTGCTGATGAAAACTATTTAAATGACATTCTATCCCGCACACCGCTGAACAGGGTAGGAGAACTGTCCGAATTAGTCGGGCCTGCCGTTTTCCTTGCGTCGGATGCCGGCTCCTATTGTACAGGTCAAACCCTTTTTGTAGACGGCGGGATGACCGTGTATGGATTTTAAAGAAACTTAACCGCTGAAATGAGAGATCCCGGCCTTATATACCGGGATCTTTTTACGTATAAAAAATATCATTCAGATGTATAAAAAGAAAGAAAGCGTTAATAATGGTAGCAAATGCAATACATTAAATTACTATTTAGGAGGATTTTTCTCATGAGAAAGCAAGACTTAGTTGAAGCAGTAAAATCTGCAACAAGCATGAATAAAAAAGAATCTACACTTGCTGTGGAAGCGGTTCTTGAATCCATTACAAATGCCTTAAGACAAGGTGAGAGTGTTCAATTGATCGGATTCGGAACCTTTGAAACTCGCAACCGCAACGCGCGCAAAGGACGCAATCCCTTAACAGGCGAAGAAATCATGATCGCTGCGAGCAGTGTACCCGCCTTTAAACCAGGGAAATCACTTAAAGAAGCAGTGAAAGCTGTATAAAAAAAGCCCCCGATGTATACTGCACCCCAAAAGT
>NZ_JBDPNU010000060.1:0-64246 GCF_050468105.1 Fictibacillus sp. NRS-1165 | reverse complement strand
ACTTATTTAGGTTAGCTCAGGCTCAAAATGCGGGGACCTAGGTTTTTTTGGTATTTAATGAAACAAACGAAATGGCAATCTGAACAAACGTTTATATCAGCATTCTCCTCATCGTACGATAAAGCAGTTCCGTACCCTTCGCAAGATCTTCCGGCGTGGAATATTCTGCTGGATTGTGGCTGATACCGTCTTTGCAGCGGACAAAGATCATACCGTAATCACATGCATATGAGAGCATTAAGGCATCATGGAAAGGACCACTCATGAGCTCCGGTGTTTTCAGCCCCATCTGTCCGCTCTCGCTGTGCATGATCTTCTTAATCCAGTCGGCACAATAGCGCGGCTCGCTGTTCGTATCTTCCTGAATCTCGTAGTTCAGCTGATACTTTTCGCAGATCTTCTCTATTTCCCGCCTCAGCTGTTTCTCATAACGGTCGCGCCGGTTTTGATCAATATCACGGAGGTCCACAGTAAACGTGACTTCTTCAGCAATAATGTTTCGTGAGTTAGGAAAGACCTGGACGTGGCCAACGGTTCCAACCGTTGGTGCGTCTGGTTCCTGCTGTACAATCCGATTGAGAGCCAGTGTGATCTCAGAAGCTCCAAGCATGGCGTCCTGGCGCATTGCCATCGGAACGGATCCCGCATGCCCGGCAAATCCCTTCAGCTTAACCGTCCACCATAAAGGACCAGAAATTCCGGCCACCACACCAAGCGGAAGATTCGATTTATCCAGTACCGGACCTTGCTCAATGTGAAGTTCCAAGAAAGCGTGAATGCTGCCGGGCTTATACTGCGACTCATGAAATTTTCCGGGATCACATCCGAAGTCACGCAGTGCCTGTTCTCTACTAATCCCGTCCTGATCTTTACGCGTTAAATCCCCTTCATCCAGCTTGCCCAAGATTCCTCTTGACCCAAATAAACCCCTGTTGAACCGCCAACCTTCTTCATCACAAAATGATACGACTTCGATTGGCCGATCTGGGGTTATCCCTTGTTCCTTGAGTGTGGCAACGGCTTCAATTCCTGCCAGTACACCTGCAGGTCCGTCATAACGCCCTCCATATGGCTGTGAATCCAGGTGAGAGCCAATCATGAGGACGGGGGCTTTATTGTCCTTGCCTTCCATTCTGCCGATCAAATTTCCAAAATGATCAATCCTGACCGACATCCCTGCTTCTTCCATCCAGGTTCCAACAAGTGTAAATGCTTCTTTTTCAATTGAAGAAAGGGCCGGCCGGCATACACCCGTCTCACCGATCTTTCCGATTTCAGCCAGCGCTTGCAAATGGGTATGCAGCCGTTCACTATTGATCTTCAACTGTTCTACTTTCATCGTACGCGCCTCCTTTATTAACGAACAAAAGGCTGCTGTTACTGACTCAGCAACGTTTTTGCTTTGTTACTCTGCAGGTGTCAGGTTTCTTTGCTGATGAAACAGGATGGAAGAGAAATACTTTCTGGCATCTGCCGTTTGAAGATGCAAAACTTCTTTTTCCTGCCCTGCAGCCCCTGTTCGCTCAAATTCTACCGCAGCGCCATCCAGGTTCTCAGTCACTCTCGTCACCCTGAATCCCCGATAGAGCAAAAAATCTATTTTTTCTTTTTCCTCAAAATATTCTTGTGACGCTGACATAGAACAGCCTCCTCTTTATGAATATTCCTATTTATTATTTTGACAGGACTGCCAGTTGTTTCTGTCCTTCCGCATTGAATCGTTTCCGTTTAATGTAGCGGCCCTTCCCGAGCTCCCCTACAAATGCTTTATCTTTGATGACAAACTCACCTCTGGATAATACTGAAACCGGTTCGCCCGTGATTTTCATTCCTTCAAACGCATTATAGTCAACGGCCATATGATGTGTTTTTTCTGAAATCGTGCGTTCTGCTGCAGGATCGAAAATGACAAGATCCGCATCGCTTCCGACAGCGATCGTTCCTTTTGCAGGGAACAGCCCAAACAGCTTGGCGGAACGGGTTGAAACAATATCTACAAATTGGTTCAGCGTGATCCTTCCTTTTTTTACGCCTTCAGAAAAGAGGACTGAAAACCGGTCTTCAATAAAAGGGCCGCCGTTAGGTATCTTCGTGAAATCTCCTTTCCCGAGGTCCTTCTGCCCTTTAAAATCAAACGAACATTGGTCAGAGCCAAGCGTTTGAAGCTGCCCATTTTTCAACGCATTCCATAATGATTCTTGATGTTTCTTTTCCCGGAGTGGAGGAGACCAGACATATTTAGCCCCTTCAAAATTCGGCCTCTCCATTTCGGATTGGTCCAGCACAAGGTATTGTGGACAAGTTTCTCCATAGACGTTGAAGCCTTTTTTTCTCGCCTCTGCAATCTTTTCCACCGCTTCCTGACAGGAAACATGAACCACATACAGCTGAGAGCCAGAAAGGCCGGTCATCATGCAGGCTCGTCCAGTAGCTTCGCCTTCCAGTTCAGGCGGCCTCGTTAAGCCGTGATAGATGGGATCCGTTTTGCCTTCTTCCAGAGCTTTTTTCGTCAGAAAATCGATCACATCCCCGTTTTCTGCATGGACCATAACGAGTGCTCCCTGCTCCCTAGCCATAACCAGTGTCTTAAACAAGGTCTCATCATCTGCCTGAAGCACGTTCTTATACGCCATGAATACTTTAAACGACGTTATTCCTTCTTCTTCAATAACCTGCGGAATCTCCCTCATCACATCGTCGTTGATTTCACCGATCATAAGGTGAAAGGAATAATCGATGACCGCTTTATCCCTTGATTTCTTGTGCCATGTTTCAATGGAATTCTTAAGCGGAACCCCTTTGTCGGTTAAACAAAAATCAATGACTGTGGTCGTTCCTCCATATGCTGCAGCAATTGTACCTGTCTCAAAATCATCCCTGCTAACCGTCCCGCCGAACGGCATCTCCAAATGGGTATGGGGATCGATGCCGCCCGGAAAAATATAACACCCTTCTGCATCGATGACCTCCATGCCCTCGCTTGGAAGGTTCTTTGCGATCATTGCGATTTTGCCGTCCTCTACGAGGACATCTGCTACATAGGTATCAGATGCGGTAACAATCGTACCGTTCTTTATTACTTTTTTCATTTTGCTGCCTCCCTCTCATTATCTTTATATCCAGCCAGTACAGCCTGGCGTTCGTTCCAAGTCATCGGCGGCTGCTCCTGAGGTAGTTCGATCATGTCGATCGCACCGTCCTCCGGACATACAATCGAGCAGAGGTTGCAGCCAACACAATCATCTTCACGAACTTCCAAATACTTTTGTCCGTTAGGATCTGTCAGCATGTCAATACATTGATGGGAAGTGTCCTCACAGGCAATATGGCATTTGTTGCAATTGATGCAAACGTCATTGTTGATGCGGGCCACAATTCTGTAGTTCAGATCCAGGTTGCCCCAGTCTGAATAGCGTTCTACTGATTTTCCGATGATTTCCTGAACAGAGGAGATTCCTTTCTCGTCCAAATAATTGCTTAATCCGTCGATCATATCTTCCACGATGCTGAACCCGTGGTGCATGGCTGCAGTACATACTTGAACCCCGCCTGCACCCATAAGCATAAATTCCACTGCATCCCGCCAAGCAGAGATGCCCCCAATACCCGAGATGGGCACATTGATATGCGGGTTCCTTGCGCATTCGGCCACCATATTAAGAGCGATTGGTTTCACGGCCGGACCACAATATCCACCGTGCGCTCCTTTCCCGGCCACATGAGGGATGGTGTTCCACGTGTCGATGTCCACACCAGCCAGACTGTTAATGGTATTAATCATGCTGATCGCATCGGCTCCGCCTTGAACAGCTGCTCTGGCTGTAACCGTAATATCCGTTATGTTTGGGGTCAATTTAACGATAACCGGTGTTTTTGCCGCTTCCTTCACCCACATCGTCTGTGCTTCAACAAGATCGGGTTGCTGGCCTGACGCCGCTCCCATTCCTCGTTCAGCCATACCGTGTGGACAGCCAAAATTCAGTTCCAGGCCATCGACACCAACATCCTCCACCCGCTTGACGATTTCATGCCATTTCTCCCTATTCGGCTCTACCATCAAAGATGCGATGATGGCGTGGTTTGGAAACCTCTTCTTGGTTTCATAGATTTCTTTTAAGTTCACTTCCAGCGGGCGGTCCGTAATCAATTCTATATTATTGAACCCTGCCACTTTTTTTCCGTTAAAACCGACGGCCGCAAAACGTGCTGTCGTATTGATGATCGGCTCACCGAGTGTTTTCCATACCGCTCCACCCCAGCCTGCTTCGAATGCCCGCTGAACCTGATAGCCCGAGTTCGTCGGTGGAGCAGAAGCCAGCCAAAATGGATTGGGCGATTCAATCCCTGCAAGGTTTATACGCAAATCTGCCATATAAAGGCCCTCCTAAATGATTTTTGAAAAACAGAGTGGATGGCTACGCGGTCTCAATAATGGAATTCTTTAATGCCTGATGGATGGAATAAGCTGTCTTTTTCCCTTGTTGGGCTGCTGTTACAACCATCGCTTCACCTTGTCCGTCACCAAAAATAACATCACCCGCAGCGAACACCTTTTCATTGGAAGTTTGATAAGTTTCGAGATTGACTTTGACCGTTCCCCATTGATGTTCGAGGCCAAAGGACTCAATCAGATCGGTATATCTTGTCTGCCCGATGGCTTTAATCACAACATCAACTTCCAACAGGAATTCAGACCCTTCAATCGGAGCAGGTCCTCTTCGCCCGTCGGCGCCAGGTTCGCCAAGCTGCATACGGATGCATTCCAACTGCTTTACATGTCCTTTTTCATCTCCAATGATTCTTTTCGGGGCGGTCAACCACCGAAATTCCACATTATCCTGCTTGGCAAATTCAAACTCAAAATCGTAGGCGGTCATTTCCTCCTGTGTCCGGCGATAAAGGATTTTAACATTTTCCGCACCCAGCCGGACGGAACACGTCGCTGCATCAATGGCTGTATTGCCGGCGCCGATCACCGCTACCCTTTTGCCAATATAAACTTCAGAAATTTCTTTTGTCTTTGTTTCTTCAACAAACTGAATCGCATCATGAACACCAACCAGATCCTCTCCATCAATCCGGAGCATCGGAACCTTGGACATGCCCACTGCAAGGACTACAGCATCATAGTTTGCAAGTATTTCTTCAGGTTGTATATCTCGGCCGATCATCGTATTCGTTTTTATTTTCACACCGAGTTTTTCAACTTGCTGGACTTCCCAAAGAGAGACCTTTTGCGGCAGGCGGAATGAAACAATACCATACGTATTTAGTCCTCCTGCCTTTTCTTTTGCTTCGAAAATGGTAACTTCATAACCGAGAAGAGCAAGTTCACGGGCGGAAGACAAGCCGGCAGGGCCTCCACCGATTACTGCCACTTTTAAGCCGTTTTTCTCTCCAGCCTTAAACAATGTCTGTTCGTTCTTAATCGCCCAATCGGTAGCATACCGCTGAAGGTCACCGATCATGATCGGTTTAGTGGAGTCATTAAGTACACAAGCTCCTTCACAGAGCTCCTCAGTCGGACAAACCCTTGCACAACTAGCTCCGACGGGGTTGGACTCCATGATGGTCCTCGCTGAACCTTTTAAGTTTCCGGAAGCGATTTTTTTAATAAACGATGGGATATTGATTCCCGTCGGACAGGCTTGAATGCATGGAGCGTCATAACAGTATAGGCATCTGTTCGACTCATCCCTTGCCTCTGCAGGAGTTAATCCTGATTTTACCTCGTCAAAATTTCGCTGAAGATCCTGAAGTGCTATAAACGCTCGGGTTCCGTTACTCATCTCGTGCGCCCCCTCTATTCATTGGAATTAAGGCAAAAGTGTGGTCATTTCCTGATAGGTTTCAGGTCGCCGGTCTCTGAAAAATTGCCATGTGTTTCTTACTTCGCGGATCAATTCCTTGTTCATCTCACCAATGACCACTTCGTCCTGATCACGGCTTCCCATGGCCACAAAGCTTCCACGCGGGTCACAAAGGTACGACTGACCGTAAAATTCCCCAAGGTTCCATGGGCCTTCTGTACCGACTCGATTGATCGCACCGACGTAATATCCATTAGCCACCGCATGAGCCGGCTGTTCGAGCTTCCATAAGTATTCCGAAAGGCCAGCGACTGTGGCAGAAGGATTAAAAACGATTTCAGCTCCGTTTAACCCCAGCAGTCTGGCCCCCTCCGGAAAATGGCGGTCATAGCAAATATAAACCCCTACCTTGGCAAACGCAGTGTCAAATACCGGGTATCCCAGATTACCGGGCTTAAAGTAATATTTTTCCCAGAATCCGTTGCCTTCATGGCCAACATTCACTTGCGGAATATGATGTTTTCGATATTTGCCAAGGTAGGAGCCGTCTGCATCAATCACTGCAGCAGTATTGTAATAGGTTGCAATGCCTTCTCTTTCATAGATTGGAAGAACGATGACGGTACCCAGTTCACGAGCCAATGCCTGAAAGCGGCTGGTCGTTGGGCCGTTCGGAATTTCCTCCGCGGCATCATACCACTTGGAATTTTGCTCCGTACAAAAATAAGGACCATAAAAAATCTCCTGCAAACAGATCATTTGAGCTCCTTTTTCTGCGGCTTCCTTTACGAGTCTGATGTGCTTCTCAATCGCCTGTTCTTTGTGTACCGAAACGGATTCATTTCCATCTGCTTCGTTGGAAGCTTGAATGAGACCAATCTTAACCACGTTTGACATCATATCTCCCCTTTATTAAATTGGATGGTGAACTGGAAATACAAATCGAATGTGAAAGCTTAATCGATGCAAAGTGAGGCATGAAACAAAAATTTCATGTAAGTGGAAGGGTAGTTCGTCTTACTTACTATCATTCGCCATGAGCACTATGTAATCATTCTAAATTTTTGAATATTTTTACTATACATGCATTAAAATAATTTTTCATCATACATACCGTCAAATTGTAAAGCGGCGATTTTGTTACACCTCGTTAAATTCAGTATGAGGGAAACATCATGGCTCCTGTGAAGTGGGAGCCATGATGTTCGCTCTAAAGGGTATAAATAGCTTCTTTCAACGTTTTTACAAGAAAAGCTGCATCCTCATCTGTTATATTCAGAGGCGGCGCAAGAGTCAGCACATTATTAAATCCTGAGACTGTATCGCCATTTTTGCCGATCAGCAGCCCTTTCGCTTTGCACGCGCCGATTACTGCATTCACTTGGTCAGCAGGCAACGGCTCTTTCGTTTTTTTATCTTGAACAAGCTCAATGCCGAACAACAACCCTTTTCCACGGACGTTTCCAACAAGAGGATGTGCTTCCAGATCAATGAGCGCTTTTAAAAGGTCTTCTCCCTTCTCTCGAGAGCGCTCAATCAAGTTTTCCTTCTCCATGATCTCCAAGTTCTTCAGTGCAACTGCACAACAAGCGGGGTTGCCGCCGAATGTATTCACATGTCGAAAGTGATCATACTCCCCTTCTCCTTTAAATGATTCATAAATCTCACGTTTTACGGCTGTTGCTGACAGCGGAAGGTAGGAACTTGTAATCCCTTTTGCCATAGTGACGATATCAGGCTGTACGCCATAGTTCATAAAACCGAACGCTTTACCCGTTCGCCCAAACCCGTTGATGACTTCATCAGAGATCAGCAGCGCCCCGTGTTTTTCACAGATGTTTTTTACTTTTTTCATATAGGAATCATGCGGTATGAGAACACCGCCTCCTGTGATGATCGGTTCCATGATAACACCGGCAATGGTCTCAGAAAGCTCCCATGTCATCACACGGTCAATTTCTGAAGCACAATGTTCACTGTAAGACTCCGCATTATGGTAATCCGGAAACCGGTAACTGTCAGGCGGAGCAACATGAATAAACCCCTGTCCGAGCGGTTCATATTTGTATTTTCGCTGAGCCTGCCCGGTCGCGGCGAGAGCTCCCATCGAGTTTCCATGGTATCCCCGGTAGCGCGCGATGAATTTATATCTACCTTGCTCGCCTTTCTGCTGATGGTACTGCCTGGCGATCTTAAAAGCGGCCTCATTTGCTTCTGAACCGCTGTTTGAGAAGAAAATAACATAATCTCCACCAAGCCACTGGTTCAGTTTTTCACCAAGTTCAATGGCTGGCTGATGGCTTTGGGTCAGGGGATAATACGGCAGCTCTTTTAATTGGGCGTAGGCTGCTTCCGCAAGTTCTTTTCTGCCATAGCCAACATTCACAGACCATAGCCCAGCCATACCGTCCAGGTATTTTTTCCCTTCATTATCGACGATCCACGATCCGTCAGCGGATTTTACGACCATGGTTGAAGGATTATACCGTTTCATCGAATGCCAGATGTACTGTTCATCTTTTTGCTGCAGTTGATCCTTCTGCTCAATTTGCATCACAGTCTCTCCTTTCAGATTATACAAAACGGGAGGTGATCATCTTTTTTCTAGTGAAAAAGTTAAGTCCGTCCTTGCCGTTTGCATGAAGATCTCCATAGAACGAATCCTTTGCACCGGAGAACGGAAAGAATGCCATTGGTGCCGGCACCCCGACATTCACGCCGAGCATGCCCGGCTCTGCCTCCTCACGGAACTGCCGAACGGCCTTTGCATCCTGTGAATATAGGGTCGCAGAGTTTCCAAACCTTGATTTGTTGACGATCTCCAAAGCTTCCTCCAAATCCGCAGCACGAAGAATACTCAGAACGGGAGCAAACAGTTCTTCCCTTGCAATCGTCATGTCTGCTGTTACTCTGTCGAAAATCGTTGCTCCAAGGAAGGTTCCATCTGCATGATTTCCCATATCCTCCCTTCCATCCCGAACTAAAACAGCACCTTCTTCCTTGCCCTTTTCAATCAATCCTAATACTTTTTCACGATGGCTATGGCGGATAACCGGAGTCAGCAACACATCATCGTCTAAACCGGACCCCATCTTCATTTCGTCGGCTTTTTCCTTTAACGCCTGAACAAAAGTATCCTGATGTCCGACTAAAACGACAGCACTGCACGCCATACAGCGCTGGCCCGCACTCCCGAACGAGGAACTGAGTATATTTTGGACAGCTTTGTCGAGTTCAGCATCCGGCATGACGATGTGATGATTCTTTGCCCCTGATAATGCCTGAACACGTTTCCCTTGAGCTGCTGCTTTTTCATAGACATACTTCGCCACCGGCTGGGATCCAACAAATGAAACCGCTTTCACATCTTCGTGCTCGATCAGTCCATTAACGACATCATGGGCCCCGTGGACAATATTAAAAACTCCTTCCGGCAATCCTGCCTCAGAAAGCAGCTCTGCCAGACGGTTAGCCAGAATTGGAGTACGTTCTGAAGGCTTCAGCACAAACGTATTTCCGCATGCGATCGCCAGCGGGAACATCCAGCATGGAACCATCATCGGGAAGTTAAACGGAGTGATCCCTCCTACAACCCCGAGCGGGTAACGGAACATCTCAGAATCAATATCTTCAGCAATGCTTCCAAGGGATTCACCCATCATCAGAGAAGGTGCCCCACAGGCGAACTCAACACATTCAATGCCGCGAAGCACTTCGCCATGTGCTTCTTTAAAGCTTTTCCCGTTTTCCATCACAACGAGTTGAGCCAGCTTCTCATGATTTTCTGTTAACAGCTGCTGATATTTAAACAATATTCTGGCGCGCTTCGGCACGGGAACCTTCTTCCAGGTTTTGAACGCTTCTTTTGCGGCCTGAACCGCCTGTCCTACCTCTTCATTTGTTGAGATTGGGACACTCGCCAGCACTTCTCCAGTAGCCGGGTTAGGGACATCAAGGAATTCAGAGGCTGAGGAATCCACCCACTTGCCCTTTACAAAATTTTTGAGCGTTTGGGCTTTATTCGTCGTCACTGTCACAATAAAAACCTCCCGTATCCATTTTTTAAATATTCTAAACTTTCTCTATTCCATTATAACCCGATAACTGCGGACATTCATTAGACATATCGTAAAATCATTTACCTGATACGTATACATAACGGTAAATAAAAGAGGCTGAGCCCCAATCTCTATGTGGAATTGGGGTTCAGCCTCTAAGGCAGTTCCAGGTATTCATGTGCCATTGCGGCAAATTCCACAGCCTGGCGCTTTCCGGGTTCCATAAAATCTTTGCCGAGCAGCTCCTCCAGCTGCTTAATCCTGTGGTACAAGGTCTGCCTGACAATATATAGCTGACCTGCTGTTTCTTGTTTGGATCCACCGCACATCAGAAAGACCTTCAGTGTGGTCAGAAGCCTTGTATTATTTTTTGCGTCGTACTCAATCACCGGTCTGAGATAATCTTGAATAAAATCTTCGAGCTCGTGCTTGTCCTGAATCATGGAAATCAGGCGGTACATATGGAGGTCATCGTATAGCGGACTGATTTTCCCGTTCGGCAGTTTGGTTTGAACCATTAAAGCCTTCAGGGCTGTATTATAGCTTTTATCGAGTGATCCGAGCCTGTTTATCCGTTTGCCGACCGCCATAAAGAGGGATGGTAGCTTTTGATTTTCCCTTGCCAGAAGAATCCCTTGGCGCACCCTTTCTTTGTAAGACATGACTTCCCTTAAGTTGATGAGGATAAAAATGAGATGGTCGCTTTTTACATAGGGGAGAATATAAAAACCGAGCGGTTCGAAAATGGACCTGATAACAATCTGTATATATGGATATTGTGTTTCAGAGACACCTGCCTCTCTATTTTCCATTTCTACACAAAAAACAGATGCTCCTTGATGCCGGCCCTTCATCCCCAAGTAACTGAGATGCTTTTCGATCTCATCGTCACGATGGCGGCCTTCCAGCCACTCTTGCATCCAGGTGTTTTCTTCCGCCCTCTTTTTTTCAGCAGCATACATCTCCCGCAGAAGCTGGTTGGCCAATGCGGTAGCTGTCCTGTCTGCCAACAGGACGTGCAGATCAGTCATGGGCCGATCTTTCGAACAGAGAATCAACTCTGCAAATGGATGGTCCAGCACCTGAACGGGCTGCCTTACTACAAAAGAGGTTTCCTGTTCCTGTTCAATAAAAACAAGCAAATTTTCCTGTTCTGAGGAATCCAGGGCAGGGACTAGTGTCACATTTTTCTGGCTATGTATAAAAACCACCTGCATGTTAGTGGAATTGTGAAGAAGATTCAGTATGTTTTCCTGAGGATTTGGGCTCAGCAGAATCTGATTCAACGCTTGTGAAAAACTCTCAAGCTTTGTGATCATCTCATAATGCTGCTGGATGAGATAGGTATGCAGGTCTTGGGTAATATCAATGAAACGGACTTCTTCTTCAAACAGGATAATGGGAAACCCGTGCTTTTCAGCTGTTTCAAGAATGCATGAAGGCACAGCCGAGAGCTGGGTTCCAAGTTCGATGCACAAACCAGAAACATTTAATTCAATAAGCTCCAGCACAAAAGAAAGAAAGACTTGCTCGTTGTCTTTCCATGCCATGCCCGTCGAAAGAATCAGCTCATTTCCGTTCAGGAGATTTCCGATCTGTGTGACCTCCATCACATGAACCCATTTGACCAGACGGTTCAGTCCCTTGCTGCCGGCAGCTATTTTCGCCTTGGAAAAGGTGTTTCTCTTCAAAACATCATTCATCGTAATATTCAGATGCAAAACGATACCGGCACCCCATTTCTGTCGGAATTTACTTATTATTCATTCTTTTATTTTACAACAGTCCTTGCCGGGAGGCACTTTCTTTTCAAAAAGAAAAGACCTCTTGTTCTAAAAGAGGCCCTTAGGCTTTGCTTTAGGGAATGGCATAGATTTCTACGGTAAATTCTTGATCGTTTGTTTTTTCCGGGTTTGCAAGGTAGATGTCGTCCACAGTTTTTATATCCGTTGTAGATCCGTCTCTCAGATCATTAAAAATGGTCTCATCGAAGCCGAATTTGTCATCATGCATTACATCAAACTGTGCGCCTGCCGGACCTGAGGTGACTTTCCATTGGAGTTTGCTGGCATAGGCAGGAATGTTTTTCAGTGAAAAATTATCGCTGGATCTATGATCCTGTCCGGGCTTGGGAGTACCATAGGATGAAATGGTCCCCACTTTTACAGGAGCTTTTACTTGTACGTAAAACGGATCATTGTCCAAAATCCGGTCATACGCATACCATGCCGCCAGCCATCTTCCTGTCGCATTATTGGATTCCTTTGGAATAAGTCTTACCGAAAACCAATCCTGCCCATTGGTCGATGACCCTTCCCAAGTTGAAGCAAAAGGAAATTCATCGCACTCCTTTCCCGTCCGATCTTCATCCTTAAATTCCTTGTTGCAGACGGATCTCGTCTTTGCCCGGTTTTGTGCATATTCCTCAGGATGCCTTTTCGTATACATACGTGTCAGCGGGCGGTCCCCCAATGCTCCAGGTATTTTTTTCCCCAGCTTATAAGGTTTCGTCTTCTCTGGTTGATCCATGGCAAACTTCCAATGTTCACCCGCTTCTTTTAATGGAGCGAACCCTGGCTGGGTGACGGGTACATTCAATACCGCATCTGTTTTACTGAATATAGCCCCCTGCCAAAAATGCTGGTCGGGAAAAGCAAACATGTATTTTGCTGAATCAAACCGGACTCTCTGTTTGATTCCATCGATCGTTTTAGTAAATTTCCTGGGTGCATGCTTTATAGTGAGTTTGGGCCAGAAATCCATGTATCCGATTTGATCCGGGTTATTATCAGTGGCCGGGGGAGCGTCTGAAAGGAAAGTTTTCAAACCATAGTTTGTGTTTTTCCACTGGGCGATCGTACGTTCTATGGCTGGGGTCTTTGAATCGGGTTTGCAATCACCTGGATTGATTTTAGCCTGACAAACGAGGTCGATTTTCAGTTTTGCACCGTTTAATGAAGGGTTGGTAACAAGAATATCATCAATGCTGTAATAGACTCTCATTTTCCGGCTCTGATTAGATCCGTATCCGATTTCAGTAAACTGAATTTGCACACCGTCATACGTACAAATACCAAAGCGGCATGACCTTGGTATCTGGTATGTAGCCACATGGGACCAGCAGAAAGAGTAATGATTTTTAATATAACCTGTTTCTGATCCGCTGGATGGGTTGTTTCTGCACTCTTCCACGGTACTGATATGATCATAATCGAATGCCGGCGGCTCCCAGCCCAATGCAGTGAACCTTGGCGGTCCCATCTTTGATTCATAAACAGAACTGCTTTGCTTGTCTTCGTTTCTAAGATCCTCTAACGTCTGAACCTCTTTTTCTGTTTTTTCCTTTATTGATTTCTCGCTGTACCTTTCAACAGATTTCCCTTCCTTCATGAGCTTTGTTGCCTTTTCCATGTTTGCTCCTCGAAGCCAATAACCGCCTCCTTCTGGATTGGATTGTGCCTCTGCTGGTGTAATAAGGCCCATGATCAAAAATAACATGAGTGAAGCGGAAACGATCAGCCTGTACGATCTGGACATTTCATAACCTCCTCTATTATTTTGATTTGGAAATTAGGATTTAATAGTTCCTCCACATATCGGCCTATTGTTTCCTTTTTTACATCTCCCAAATCGGAGACATGTTACTATACAAATCTATCATTTACAATACATCCCATAGAAAATACTTCCAAAATACTAATGGAGTTTTTTAAGATATAAGGAACTGGGTAGATAGGTGAACGGCAAATGTCATACTTAAAAAGCATTCTCCAATAGAAAGGGAGAATGCTTTGCTGAAAAATTATTTGACCCATGAACCGACAATGGGGTATCGGTATGCCCGCTCATTTAAAGCTCGCACAATGCCCATTAAAGGCGCAATGATAGCCATTAATCCAAAAACAATAAGGAATGGCAAGCCGATGAGCACCCATGAGAAAAACGCCGAGATACCGATTAACAACCCGATAACAATGTGGAAGAGCGCAGCTTGCAGTGCCAGGCTTTTAACCTCCCGATCGGATATGAGCAGGTAAACGATGAGCGGAACCAGCAACGGCGCAAACCAAGTACTGGCGTGAATAAGAATTCGAAGTCCTTTATGTTCCAATTATCAAAATCTCCCTTTTCAACAGTAATAGAGTATATGGTTAGTTTATAAGAATTTTTCCCTTTTGCAACTCGCCTCGAGTCCAATTTTACGTACGCCTCAAGACCTAGGGCTATAAGCAGCATTAGCCTGCTGCTGCCAGGACTGCAGCTGCTCCAACCCTTTGCGGTCGTTCAAAAGCTGTTCCGCAAGAGCTGTTCCTTTGGCTACGGACTGGGTATGCCCAAGTATATAGAAACGGAGCCCGGCGTTAAGAACGACCTGATTACGATATGGAATAAGCTTCTCTGACCTTTCGCCTGCCAGTACACTTTCGATGATTGTAGTTTGCTCAGCTGGAGTAAGTCTCTCTTTGTTTATTTCCTTTGCATGCTTTATTCCATAGTCTTCCGGATTAATAATGATCGATTCACTTTTCTCCTTGGTTACTTCATATATAAAGCTGCTTCTGTGTACAGGAAGATCTTCTGAACCTTCCGCCCCTTGTACGATAAAGGCTTTTTCATAGTTTAACTGCTGAAGACTCGGTATGATTTTATTGACTGCGGTTCGATGAAAGACACCAAGGATAATGTATGCTGCACTCGAAATATCCAGGAGCTTCTCAACCGTATTCATAATTGTCCTCACGCCGATTTCTTTGCGTATATCCCTTAATGAACTGAGCGGTGGACAAAGCTTTTCCGTCCATCCAAACCCGATCGCTGTTCGATCAAGCGAAGACTCTATTTCTTTTAAATTCTGAGCGACCGGAACTTTTAGATGCTCCAGTATGGTTTTTAATGAAGTTCCGTGTTTGGGAGGAAGCGATTCATCAGCATGCAAAAATACCGGCAAACCCTGCTGCGATAAAAGAATGCTCACAGGAATTGTCGCCGCAAATGAGTTTCTGCCGTTATAAGGTCCTGCACAGTCAAGTATCTTTCGGGTATTCCGAGTCAAATGCCCGGTATGGTTTCGGAACTCGTGAATAAAAGCGAGAAGTTCATCCGGAGTTTCCATTTTTATGCGTTCAGCCATGAAAAATGCGGCGATTTGGGCATCTGTTGCCTCCCCTTCAGTAATACAGGCAGCCGCTTTCAGCGCTTCTTCATACGTCAGGTCTTTAGCCCCCCGCTTGCCTCGTCCAACTTCTTTAATCCATTGCTGCATATCCGACACCTCTCATATCTGTTAATTTTAGAATTATCTCATTTTTCACCGTGAAAATAAACCCTAATAAATCTCCAATGAATTTGGCTGATCAGGGTTAAATATAAAAGAGATTCTTATAAAGAATCTCTTTTGTGTTTCCTTTATAGCATTCCGAGCATCTTTTTGGTTGCCGGACCCACAATCCCGTCAACTTTCAGTTTCTTTGCTTTCTGGAACTTGCGGACAGCCGTATCGGTATTCTTCCCGAAGATGCCGTCGATTCCCTTCGTGCTGTATTCTTTATTGGTAAGAGTTCTCTGCAGCTCTTTCACTTCAGTTCCTTTGCTGCCTAGCTTGAGGTTTACAGAAGAGTTCGCAGGAAGTGACGATGATTTCAGACCGTATGCAGCGGCGATGAAGTCATAAGATTTGCTCGAACTTACGATAACAACAGGTGTATTGACTTTCACTTTGCTGAAAAGCCACTGTACTTCGTTGTTGTACATTCGGATGCATCCGGCACTCGCATAGGTTCCAATGGAGCCCGGGTTGTTGTTTCCGTGAATAGCATAAGTGGTCCCCCATGTCCCTCTGGCATTCAGTCCGAGCCAGCGGTTTCCAAGCGGGTTCCTCGGATCTCCACCAGGAATATGGCCCGAATAGTATGGCCTGTTGACGATTTTGTTTACAATTTTAAACTTACCTTCAGGCGTAAATGATTTTTGCCGGCCTGTAGCTACTTTGAACACACTGTTCAGCCTGCTGTTTTCATAGTATGCCAGCTGATTCTTCGATTTGTTGATGATAATGAATTGGCTTGCTCCGGCTGCACGGGCAGGCTGGGCAAAAAAAAGCACAAAACTGAACGTTAAGAGGAGCACTAAAAGTTTCTTCATCTGTTCCCTTCCTTACTTTAAATTTACGTTTGTCGCCAAACAATAAATCATATGCTCCTCAGCAGGAATAAGATTACATTTTTTACAATTTTATTTCATTTTAATTAAATTCAAATGGCCGTCACTTATTTCATTTGGAAAGAAGTCATTGATAATCTGGGGAAATGAACTTATCCTTAGATAAACAAGAGGTTGAAAGGAGAAAATGATGAGCACCTATACGAAACAGCAGAACGGCATCTTCCCCTCCGTCTGCCCTCTGGATTGTCCGGATCAATGCGGTCTGATTCTCCATAAAACAGATGGAAAAATAATAAAAGTTCAGGGAGATCCAAACCATCCGGTTACAAAAGGGAACATTTGCAACAAGGTAAGAAATATGCCGGAACGAATCTATGATTCTAACCGGCTTACCACTCCTTTAAAACGGAGCGGCCCTAAAGGTTCCGGGCAATTTGAGCCCATTACCTGGGAAGAGGCGATTGGCTCCATCACTTCCAAATGGAAGAATCTGATAGCAACTGAAGGCGCTGAAAGCATCCTGCCCTACAGTTTTTATGGCAACATGGGAATTTTGAGCGCTGAAGGTATGGACAGGCGTTTTTTTCACCGGCTGGGTGCCAGCCGTCTGGACCAGACCATCTGTTCTGTCGCAGGTTCTGTCGGCTACAATTACACCATGGGCGGCAGTTTTGGAATGGATCCTGAAGACACCATTCATTCCAAGTTAATCATCTTTTGGGGAATCAATGCGGTCAGTACCAACATGCATCAGGTCGCGTTGGCACAGAAGGCACGAAAAAAAGGTGCAAAAATTGTCGTGATCGATGTGCATAAAAACCGGACCGGTATTCTGGCAGACTGGTTTATTCCCATCCTTCCGGGCACCGACAGTGCACTCGCCCTAGGCTTAATGAACATTCTTTTCGAAAAGCGGTTTGCCGACCTCGAATTTTTGCGTAAATATACAGTAGGCTATGAAGAGCTTCAGGAGCATGTTAAACAGTATGATCCCCATACCGTATCTGCCATCACCGGTGTCTCTGTGGAAGAGCTCCAAGAACTTGCAGCATTGTATGGCGGAATTTCACCGTCATTCATACGCATCGGAAACGGTCTGCAGCATCATGACAACGGAGGCATGGCTGTGCGTACCATCGCATGCCTTCCAGCCATAACGGGGCAATGGCTAAAAAAAGGAGGAGGCGCGATAAAAGGAAACTCAGGCTACCTTGCTCATAATAAAGCTGCGGTTCAACGGCCAGATCTGCTAAAAGATAAAGAGACACGCGTCATCAACATGAACCAGATCGGAAATGCTCTGCTTGACGCAAAGCCTCCCATATCCTCGATGTTTGTATACAATTGCAATCCGGCGGTTGTAGCTCCGGAAGGCCAGAAAGTACGCAAAGGGCTGGAAAGGGAAGATCTTTTTTTAGTGGTTCACGATCTCTTTCTGACCGAAACGGCAGCTTATGCAGACATCGTACTGCCTGCTACCTCATCGTTCGAGAACACGGATTTTTACACGTCCTACTGGCACAAATATACACAGATTCAGCTGCCGGTGATCGAACCCTTCGGAGAAAGTAAATCCAATCCCGATGTCTTCCGCCTTCTGGCCGGAGCGATGGGCTTTGAGGAGGATGTGTTCAAGGATTCGGATGAGGATATGATTGATCAGGCATTCAACCATCCAGCCAATCCTTGCCTTGCGGACATCGATCTCCAAATGTTAAAGACAAATCAGTATGCTAAAGCAAAGGACTCATCCCTATTTTCAGGGCCATTACCGACACCGAGCGGTAAAATAGAGCTTTTATCCAAAAGGATGGAGGAAGATGGCTATCCGGCACTGCCGACATATATCCCGCTGATATCCGACGGTGATCATCCCTTCTTGTTCGTACCGGGGCCAAACCATAATTTCTTAAATTCGACGTTCAACAATAACGAAAAACATATACACCTAGAAAGAACACCTCAACTTCATCTTAATTCAATGGATGCCCAAGAGTTGAAGGTTGAAAATGGAGAAATGGTTCGGATTTGGAATGACCGCGGAGAATGTTTCCTTCAGGCAGCCGTTGGTGACAATGTATTGCCTGGTGTGGCCGTTACCCAGGGCCTGTGGGCCGATCTGCCGGGGACAAAACAACTCGTCAACACGCTGACCCCGGACCGAATTGCGGATATGGGCGGCGGGGCAACCTTCTTCTCTGGTCGCATCAGCATTGAAAAAATGAGACTAATAGGAGGAAACGATGTATCAGAGCAGCATCCGGCCAAAAAATGATGACCGAAAGAACGTCAATACGACCTTGAGCCAGTCACTGTATAAAGAATTAAAAGCATTGGCAGCAAAGCTTGACAGACCTGCAAACGACCTTTTAGAAGAAGGCATGCGGCATGTACTTGAAAAATATAAAAGTCAAAGGATTCCAAAGTAAGATAAAAAGGATGTACGCCCCAGGTGAGGTGTACATCCTTTACTTGCTTTTGACCGATGAAATATATAATGAGAGGTTGAATTCCTGAATTCCTCGTGTATTTTTGCTCGTGATTCTACACTGTCTGCGTCTGCAGGAGCTGATAATAATCTCCTTCACCGGCGACCAGCATTTCATGGCTGCCTTCTTCCTGAATTTTTCCTTCTTTCACCACAATAATTTTATCGGCGTTTCGAATAGTCGATAAACGATGAGCGATGATGATGGTTGTGCGGTCTGTTGATAACTTATCCAGTGCAGCTTGTATGGCGTACTCAGTTTTAGTGTCCAAAGCGGATGTCGCTTCATCCAAAATTAAAATCGCCGGGTCCTTTAAGAACATGCGGGCAATGGAGATTCGCTGCTTTTGCCCTCCGGATAACTTCACACCCCGTTCCCCAATCATCGTATCAAGCCCTTCCGGAAGGCTCTCAATCAATTCTTCAAGCTGCGCACTTATGATCGCATCAAAAAGCACCTCTTCACTTGCTTCAAAGTCACCATACATGATGTTGTCTCGAATGGTTCCATCAAATAAGTAAATATCCTGCTGCACGATTCCGATATGGCTCCGCAAAGATTGTAACGTTAAATCGCGGACATCCATCCCATCGATGGTGATCTTTCCTTCTGTTACATCATAAAAGCGGGGGATTAAACTGCACAGCGTCGTTTTTCCCCCTCCTGAAGGACCGACCAGTGCCAGTGTTTCTCCAGCTCGTACATTGAAAGAAATATCTTGAAGTACATGCTGATCTGTTTCGTAATCAAAGCATACATCTTTAAAGGTAATATCTCCACGGAGGCTTTCCACTTCAATTGCATTTTTCCTATCTTTGATCGACGGCTCCAGATCAAGCACTTCAATATAACGCTTAAACCCGGCATAGCCTTTCGGCAGTAATTCCAAAATCTGGTTGATATGCTTGATCGGCGCGATGAAGACATTCGACAGCATCACAAACGCCACGAATTCTCCGTATGTCATTTGGTTGTTAATGACATACCAGGAGCCGCACCCTAGGACGAGTATAAGGATCACTTTCATCAAGGCAAAGTTGATCGAACTGCTCCAAGCCATAATTTTATATGCCACCAGTTTGGCACTCCGGAAACCTGCGTTTGTATTTTTGAATAAATTAATTTCGTGCTCTTCTTTGGTAAACGATTGCACAATACGGATTCCGCCGATATTGTTTTCAATCCGGGCATTGTAGCCTGCAATCTTTTCATACATCGTGTGGAAGGATTGCGACATCTTTTTGCTGTAAAACAAAGAAACAAAAATGATAATCGGGATCGCTACGGCTAAAAGAAGCGCAAGCTGCCAATTGATGTTGAACATAATGGCAAACGAACCAAGAATCGTCATCATCGCGATGAAGAGATCTTCCGGTCCATGGTGGGCTACCTCACCAATGTCCATCAAGTCATTCGTCAGACCGGAGACAAGGTGACCGGTTTTATTATTGTCAAAAAACGAGAAAGACTGCCTTTGCAGCTTGGCAAACAAATCTCTTCGCATATCCGTCTCTATACCAACACCGAGCTTATGGCCGAAGTAGGTAACCACATAGTTCATAAATGTACTGAGGATAAAAACAAACAGCAGTACAATACACGCAATCGAAATCCATTTCCAATTATTGGTCGGCAAAAGGTCGTCAATGACGCGGTTCATCGCTAGCGGAAAGGCCAGCTCCAGCAAGGCCACAAAGACCGCACAACTAAAATCTAAAACAAACAGCCCTTTATATGGCTTATAGTACGAGGCAAATCGTTTAATCGTATCGATGGATGCCCCCTCCTTCTTGCTGAAAATAGGAATCTCAAAAAATTGAGAAGGAGAAAATTCTGCTTCTACTATCATCCTATCCTGATTGAGAATAATAATCAATTATAAGATACAAAAACAACCTTTACAAAAGTCCGCCTTCTCTTGAAGTATAGATTCTCACGCTGCAAACCCCTCCTTCTGGCTAAGGGAGGGGTTTACGATATTTATACCTACTAAGCAGTACATCTATGGTAAGGGGCTAGGGGCAAATAAACAGCCTCCATGCCTTCCCCACCTTGCATAGAAGATCATTTGTTAATTGTAAAGTTTGATATTTTCTCTTTTTTGTCTCCCAGACGGCTGAAAATAAATGCGAGAATAGAACCAGAAATATTGTGCCATACACTAAAAATCGCACTCGGTACAGCAGCTAATGGCGAGAAATTAGCTGTTGCAATGGCTACACCCAATCCGGAGTTCTGCATCCCTACTTCCATTGCCACAGCCTTTTGTTTTGCTAAATTCATTCCAAAAAGACGGGAGAGGAAAAAACCAAGCAAAAAGCCCAATACATTATGCAGGATAACGACAGCAAAAATAAGCGGCCCTGTGGTGGCTAGCTTAGCCTGACTGCCTGCTACTACACCAGCAACAATCAAAACAATAGCGACGGTAGATACAAGGGGCAATACCTTTACACTCGCTTCCGCCTGTCTGCCAAAGAATTTCTTAATGAGAAACCCGAGGGCTAACGGAATGATGACCACTTGAAGAATAGAAACAAGTAATGACCACATATTGATGTCCACCCACTTACTTGCTAGCAGCAATATAAGCAGCGGAGTCACAATGGGTGCAAGAATGGTTGAAACCGATGCAATGGACACAGCAAGGGCCACATCCCCTCTTGCCAGAAAAACCATAACATTCGATGCCGTTCCACTTGGACAGCATCCTACCAGGATGACGCCAACAGCCACTTCCGGCGGCAGGTCCAGCCCCCAAGCCAATAAGAACGCCAATCCCGGCATGATGATATAGTGACAGACCACACCTATCGCTACATCCTTTGGCCGGCGGAAAACTTCTTTAAAATCTCCCGCGGACAATGTAAGTCCCATCCCAAACATTACAATTCCTAACAAGGGAACTACATAGCCTCCAATCCAATTGAAATTGGCGGGGAACATATAGGCAATAATTGAAAAAAGAATAACCCAAAACGTAAATGTTTTCCCTGCAAAAGAACTGATCTTTTCGATAATCATCATAAAGCCCCCTCACTATTATGTTCTGTTCTTCCCTGTTCGTTGGATGGAGCTGTCATCAATACTGTCATTCAAAATACACCCTTTTCCCACGTTTTAAATGTGTCGTCTATTCCATAAAAAAACTCTTCCTCAAAGGAAAGAGTAAATGATTTTTTTCATAAAAGATCATGTGATTCTTTCCTATCTTTGCTTTCAAGCCTCAGCTTGCTGGATTAGGCAAAATAAAATGTGTTGCCAAGGCTTCAAACGGCCAGTCCCTCCACCTCTCTTGATAGATAAATCAAACATATGGAATTTTCTTAACATTTTAAATATAGCAATCATACTAAAGAACTTAAAACCTGTTGTCAATACACATATTCATACGTTTTTATGAGGATTTGGTAATAAAGCCAGACATAACAAAGGCAACCCTCCCTTACCAACAGGGGTGTGGTTGCCTCTTGTTATGACTATATAAAGATTGTATGCCACCTGTTGCTCAGCGGGGCAGCTGATCGCTTCAAGGTCCATTCGCTTGGTATCGCGGGCCGCCAGTCGATAGATAACGGCACAGCTCAATCAATACAGATCGAACATATTGACTTCATATCCCTGCTCCTTTAAATAGTTAAACAGCTGCGCCCTGTGATGCTGAGCGTGCGTAACGATCTCGATCAGCCATTTGGCCTGCACCGTTCCATGATCTAAATAAAACGGCTTTGTTTTTTTTTGCAGAAATTGTTCATCCGGCAGCTGTTCCATATAGCTTCTTACATCTTGCAGCCCACTTTTCATCCTCTCGATCCATTGATCCGGCTCTTGATCGTTGGCAACCTCAGCTTCGAGTTTCCCAACCTCTTCCTCGCCTTTCTCCTGCAGGATGAGAAGGTCAGCAGAAGGGACGGAAACGAGGTGCAGCACCAGTTCATGCAATGACCTCATGTTTTCTCTTGGCCTGTAATCCAAGTGGTTGGTTGATATTTTACCGATTAAATTTGTAGAAGTTCTTACTATCAGCTCCAACTCTTCCAGAAGCAACTCTTTCATTTCTTTTATTCCCTGCATTTTGCCCACTCCCATTCAGTTATTTGATTTCTAGCTGCGCTTATGTACTTGCTGTCGTTTTATTGTAGCTAATAAGAGTGACAGATAAATAAAATAAATAAAAATTCGGGAAAAATAAGATGTCAAAATCGAAACGTATCCTGGAACTAAGATGACTGTCAACCGAAACCAGCCTGGGGAAAAACTGGTCAGGCTCTATGGTGAACTGAGCAAAGAAGGTGTCCAGCATTGTGAATCTGAGATTTGGACGGCGCCCGAGCTAAAGACACGAAACGATGGCACTGGATGGCTGGAGTGCTCCATTCCTAACACCGACCTAGACTACTTTACGGAGTTTTTTATAGGAATGGGCAGAAAAGCGACGGTTAAACGGCCTCATGAGCTGTTGGATCTCAAAAGGAAACGGCTGACAGAATTATCGGACGTTTACAGATGAAAAAAACCAGGGTCACAAAGGGAGCCCGGTTTTTGGCTTTACGTAAAATATTCAATTTTAGCGTTAGGAAAGAATCGGTCGATATCAGACTCCAAGCTCTCCCGCAGTGCATGTTCCTCTTCCTTGCTGTAGATATATTTTCCGATTCCGTAACGCCCCCATTTATACCTCCGCTCTTCTTCGTTCATCTCAAGCTTTGTTTTTGGGTAGTTTTTCTCGATTACGCGTTTGGCAGGCTTTGTGAAGCGGTGCTGAATCATCTCGAATGTAATATCATCCCTGGCGCTTTGCGGAAGTGCCGCATCAAGCTTTTCAAACAGCTCGCGATAGCCTTCCTGCCAGCCTTCATGAATATAGATGGGGCGACAATAAAACCTAGCGGATATCCGGCCTCGGCGACCTTTTTCGCAGCCTCGATCCGCATGTCGAGGGGTGATGTTCCCGGTTCAAAATATTTGATCACATAATCCGCATTCACACTAAAACGGAACCGTGTGCGGCCGTTATGCTCTGCATCGAGCAGATGATCGACATGATGAAATTTTGTAACAAACCTTAGCCGGCCGAGATCGGACTGTCCGAAATATTCAATCGCGTGCTTCAATGTATGAGTCAGATGGTCGATCCCAACAATATCAGATGTACAGGAAGCTTCAAAACGTGTGATCTGGGGGGCACGTTCTTCCATGTAATTTTGAGCCTGATCCAATATTTCTTCGACGTTTACATAGGTGCGGATATATGGTTTGCTTCCCATCGTTGTCTGCAGATAACAGTAGTGGCAATGCCCCATGCAGCCAGTGGCAAACGGAATGGCATATTCCGCAGATGGTTTGGACGAGTCAAATTTCAAAGTCTTCCGGACGCCGACCACAAGGGTTGATTTGGCGTTCCTGTATTTTTGCAGGTCGTTATCTCCCGGAATATTTCGTACCTGATTATGTGAAGTTGTTTCCCGGATCTCGAGTCCCATATTTTCAAATTTCTGTTTCAGCTGGACTCCTAGACGGTACTCCAGCGCCCTGGGTTCAATGTAAACCAGCTGCGGGACAAAAGGTTTTATCAAAAGTACACTCTCCTTTTACTGGTATTGGTCATAATCAAAGATTTTTTTATAGTGCTGTTCCGCTTCTTCAAATGTGTCATAGACGGCATCATCATCAGCCAGAAGATGATAGGACTCGTGCAAAAACAGAGCCACCTGATTTTCATGTTCAGGGTGCTCTACGATTTCAGCCTCTGTGATATTAGCTACATTTGGAGTATGCGGGTTTCTATAAATAACAAAGACTTGATCCCCCGCTTGATATTCCCTTTTTCCCATGTTGGCCCATTCCTTCCTGATAAATTGCACTCCGTTACTATCCTTGCCTCTGCCTCCTCATTTTATGTTAAGAGGCCCATTAAAAAAGACTCTCCCATTGGAAAGCCTTATTCATCGTGAGGGTTTATGATGGCCAGTACCTGGTGATCCTCCCACTTCTTTATGAAAACCTGCCTTTTCCAAAACTCTGATCGATCCAATGTTATGCGGCATAACACCCGCTTCGATGCGGTGAAGTTTAAGTTCGGCAAAAGCATACTGTACGATCAGCTTGGCCGCTTCTGTCGTGTAGCCTTTCCCGTTATGCTCCTGATCCAGAAAATAGCCGATGAACGCACTTTGAAGGGAGCCTCGCAAAACTTGAAAGAGATTAATGGTGCCGATTAACTCATGCTTGTCCATGGTAAATATCCCAAATTGATAGTCGGAATCATTTTTTTCCATTTCTCATAATCGCTGATCCTCTTCTTCTGGCCTTCTAAACTGTAAAAATCGTCCGGGCGCCCCATTGAAAATTCTTCGAAAAAAGCTCGGTTCTTCTCCTGCAATTGAAGAAGCACCTCTGAATCCTTTAACTCGAACGGCCTGATGTATACTCTCTTACCTGTCAACATTGATCTCCCCTTTTACTGCTTTACCTCTATTAACAACCACTAAATATTACCACGAAAGGATATTTTTTCACACTGGAGCTTGTTTCCTCCTTTTCCTGAACACTGTGGCTCCTATGAACCCGATGCAGCAGACGGCCGATGCCGACACCAAGATACCTGCCCAGATTCCAAACGGTGGAACGGCGTGAATCGATTTATATAAAAGCAGTACACTGAAAGAAAAAATAAATAAGGTCATTGAAAACAGAAAGAGGAAGACATAATGCACGATATAAAAGACCGTGAACCGGCTTGCAGGCAGATGTTGAAGCGTCAGCCCCTCCCAAACAAAATCAATTAATCTTTTCATTTTGATCCTCCTTTATAACCATCATAGACGTTCATAGGATTAGTTATTCGTCTATTTCGTATATTCTTACTTTCAGTGTCTTTTACTTAACAATTTCGCTATAATAGGTTTATTCCAATCAGAAAGGTCGGATAAACATGCGCAAGCCTCAGTTTTCTGTCCCTCGTCCATTAGTCCGGCTTAATCAGTGGTTTATCGTATTGTCAGTGGCAGCCGAATGGATCACAAGCGCCGAGTGGCTCCTTCTTCTCCCGTTAGCTGCTGGACTGTCTGGACTTTTGTTCAGGTTTAATCCTGTCATGCAGTTTGGGAAGCTGTTTCTTCAGAAGCCGTCTTCTTCTTATATTCCGGAAGAATGGAAACAGCAGCAGTTTAACCAAGTGATTGCTGTAGCGTGCCTTTTCCTGGCTTATCTTTCGTACCTTTTTCATTACTCAATCGCTGCGTATGTTTTTTCAATCATTGTTTTCTCCGCAGCGCTTGTCGCGATCCTCGGATTTTGCGTCGGTTGTTTTATCCGATTTCAGTGGCAGCAGTTCCAATACCGCAGATCATCCAGCCGTTAAAAAAGCAGTGCTCCTATGAAGGGAACACTGCTTTTTTTGTTATATGTTAAAGATATGCTGTTTCGCCAATAAAAGGAGAGCTGCAATCATTAAGATACCTGAAACAGCGGTTTCTGTACTTGATCCCGTCTTGGTGTACAGCGGAGACCGAAACCGCAAAGGAACGGGATACAAAAATTGTATGCCTCTTGATGTACAGGCATCCAGTATGAGATGGCTGATCGCACCAGACAGCAATCCATACTTTAGATTCAAACTGTATGCTGAATGAAGAGAATTGGTCAGCCAGATCACAGCTGCGATGAACAGCCAACTGTGAGTAACTGTCCGGTGCCCGAATGCTTTGCTAACAAACTTTGAAAATAGCTTTGTTTTCCGCCCCGCCCAAGAATTTGGATGGCACAGGTCTGGAAGCAGGCTGCCTAATAGTCCAGCTCCATAAAAAACGAGTTGGTGGTCAAGCGATGCCGGTCCATCCACCCATTCGTTTACGAGGGCAGCCGCAGCCAATCCTCCCATTAAATGTGTGTTTCCTTTCATCGTTCACCTTTTCCCTTGATGTTAGTTTACATAATGTTATGTAGGTTAACTAGTTTGAAAACAAAGAGCAGCCAGTGCTACTCCTTGTTTTCTTCCGTGCGGATGTGTTCCCAAACTTCCGTCACTTCTCCAGTATCACTGATATCTACCACATACGAACCGTTATTATACCTATCTGCATTTTTCAGCTTTGCTGGATCAACAAGTACGATACTGTTGTTCTTTGTCTTCACTTCATAAGTTACACCGGTGCTTGCCAGCTCCAGATCAATAATCCGGTGAGGATTGCTCTTCAGTTCCCTAAGCATCACTAGCCCCCGCTTCGCTCTTGAGGATTTGTCAAACTCAGTAATCTTCATCTTCTTTACGGAACCTCGATGGGTGATTAAGACGAGCTGGCTGGCCTCTTTGTCATGCAGTGCTTTTCCGCTTACTACATAATCCCCGTCTTTCAGGTTGATCCCTTTCACTCCTGCAGCTCGCTGTCCGACCACGTTGATTTCTTCCTCGCTGAACCAGAGGCCATATCCGTAGTGAGTAGCAATGAATACATCCCCACCGCCATTCGTCAGGTGAACATCGACAACTTCATCGTCACCTTTAAGTTTAAGAGCCATGAGCATCTTGTTATACCGCTGTGCTTTATACTGCATTAATTCGGTTTTCTTTACCATCCCCTGCTTCGTGAAGAAGAGGAGGAATTGATTCTCTTGAAATTCTTTCACAGGTATCACTTTAATCAGTTCTTCGTCCCGGTCCAATCCTACCAAACTCGCCAAGTGCTGGCCCGAATCCTTCCAGCGGGCTTCTGGAAGTTCGTACACCGGCATGAAGATGTAGTTCCCTTTGCTCGTGAAAATCAGGATGGTATCCGTTGTGTTCAGCTGAGAAGCCATGAGCAGCCGGTCTGACTCCTTCATACCAGGCGCTTCACCGTTCGAAGCAGAATAAGAACGAATGGAGGAACGCTTGGAATATCCATCCTTCGTAACTGTAACCATTACGTCCTCTGATGGGATCATAACTTCCATATTGATCTTAATTTCTTCAATTTCATCTTCAATTTTCGTTCGCCGTTCATCACTGTATTTCTTTTTGATCTCGGCCAATTCTTTCTTGATGACATTGAAGAGCTTAGCCTCACTGTTCAGGATGCCCGATAAATGGGAAATTTTCTTTTCAAGCTCAGAAGCTTCGTTTTCAAGAGTCGTTACGTCTGTATTCGTCAGCCTGTATAGCTGCAAGGTAACGATTGCCTCCGCTTGTGCTTCTGTGAATGAATACTGCTGGATCAGATTGTCTTTGGCATTGCGTTTGTCTTTCGAACCTCGGATGATCGCAATGACTTCATCAAGGATCGAGATCGCTTTAGTGAGCCCTTCCACCACGTGCTGCCGTTCTTTCGCTTTGTTCAAATCATATTGCGAACGCTTCGTGACAACTTCTTTCTGATGCTCGATATAAGCCGAGATGATCTGCTTAAGTCCCATTAACTTTGGCGTTTTATTGTGAATAGCGACCATGTTGTAGTTGAATGAAATTTGAAGATCTGTGTTCTTGAACAAGTAGGCCAATACTCCTTCAGCATGGCCATCCTTTTTCAGTTCAATGACAATGCGCAAACCCGTACGGTCGGTCTCATCCCTGACCTCGGAAATTCCCTCGACCTTCCTATCCAGACGAAGCTCATCAATTCGCTTGACCAGGTTGGCTTTGTTTACCTCATACGGGATCTCGGTAATGACGATCTGCTGCCTTCCGACCTTTAGATCTTCAATCTGAGTCTTTGCACGTACGATCACGCGTCCCTTTCCTGTTTCAAACGCTTTTCGAATACCTTCTTTACCTTGAACAATCCCACCTGTAGGAAAATCAGGTCCTTTCATCACTGTCATCAAATCATCAAGGCTTACATCAGGATCCACGATCTGCATCGTGACCGCATCAATGACTTCTCCAAGGTGATGCGGAGGAATATCTGTTGCATAACCCGCGGAGATGCCTGTAGAACCGTTCACTAGAAGATTCGGATACCTCGCTGGCAGAACAACGGGTTCATCAATCGTATCATCAAAGTTTGGCGCAAACTCCACGGTATTCTTTTCAATATCACGCAGCAATTCAGAAGCAATGGAAGCAAGCCTTGCCTCGGTATAACGCATCGCAGCTGCCGGGTCCCCATCAACACTGCCGTTATTGCCGTGCATCTGAATAAGGACATTTCTTACTTTCCAGTCCTGGCTCATCCGCACCATTGCTTCATAAACCGAGGAATCACCATGCGGATGGTAGTTACCGATTACGTTACCGACGGTCTTTGCCGATTTTCGGTACGGTTTATCCGAGGTGTTTCCTTCCTGAAACATTGCATACAGAATTCGGCGTTGAACCGGCTTCAATCCGTCCCTTGCGTCAGGCAGTGCACGGTCCTGAATAATGTATTTACTATACCTCCCAAAGCGGTCTCCGATGACCTCCTCGAGCGGCAGATCCATAAATCGTTCTAATAATGACAAAATCTAAACCTCCTCGGAATACTGCTGATCTGATAAATTTTCATTATCCAGAATGTTCGTATCCTCGTTTAACCCAAACTCAACATGCTCTTCGATCCATTTTCTGCGGGGCTCTACTTTATCTCCCATCAGGACGGAAACCCTCTTTTCCGCTCGAGCAGCATCATCAATTTTCACACGGATCAAGGTTCGTGTCTCAGGATCCATCGTTGTTTCCCACAGCTGGTCGGCATTCATCTCTCCCAGACCTTTATAGCGCTGGATCACGTAACCTTTGCCGACTTTTTTCATTGCCGTTTTCAGTTCATCATCATCCCAAGCGTATTCGATAATTTCTTTCTTTCCGCTGCCTTTGCTGACTTTATAGAGCGGCGGAAGAGCGATATAGACTTTTCCGTTCTCGATCAGCGGTTTCATATATCGGTAAAAGAACGTCAGCAGCAGAACTTGAATGTGGGCGCCATCCGTATCCGCATCAGTCATGATGATCACTTTTTCGTAGTTAAGGTCTGCAACCGCAAAATCAGAACCTACTCCTGCTCCCAGAGCATGGATGATCGTATTGATCTCTTCATTCTTGAAGATGTCTGCAAGCTTCGCTTTTTCCGTATTTATCACCTTACCCCTGAGCGGCAGGATCGCCTGAAAACGCCGGTCGCGCCCCTGTTTGGCCGAACCGCCAGCAGAATCACCCTCTACGAGATACAATTCGTTCTTGGCGGGGTTCTTTGAAGTTGCCGGGGTTAATTTTCCACTCAGCATCGTGTCTTTTCGTTTGTTCTTCTTGCCGTTTCGCGCATCCTCCCTCGCCTTGCGTGCCGCTTCGCGCGCCTGGGCGGCTTTTATGGCCTTCCTTATCAGCATTTCACTGATCTGAGGGTTTTCCTCCAGGAAGTACGAGAGATTGCCTGAAACGACGCTGTCGACGCTTGATCGTGCATCACTGCTGCCCAGCTTGCTTTTCGTTTGGCCTTCAAATTGAAGCTTTTCTTCCGGAATACGGACCGAGATTATGGCAGTCAATCCTTCACGGATGTCGGATCCGTCAAGGTTTTTATCGCGCTCTTTTAAAAGAGATACCTTGCGGGCGTAATCATTCATGATCCGTGTAATCGCGGTTCTTGCTCCTGATTCATGTGTGCCTCCGTCCTTTGTCCGGACGTTATTAACGAATGAAAGAACATTTTCTGCGTATCCGTCATTAAACTGAAACGCAAAGTCGACTTCGATGTCATTCTGTGAACCTTCAAAGCTGACGACAGGATGCAGTACATCTTTATCCTCGTTCAAGTAAGTCACAAAGGCTTCAATGCCTGACTCATACTGATACGTATCGCTCTGTCCGCTCCTTTTGTCTGTCAGTTCTATCTTTACGCCTTTTAGGAGGAATGCCGCTTCTCTTAACCGCTCGCTCAGCGTTTCATAGTTATAACTCGTCGTGCTGAAGATCGAGGCATCCGGTTTGAAATGGATGATTGTTCCGGTCTTTCTGGTCGTACCGATCTCCTCGAGCGTTGTTACCGGCTTCCCTCCGAATTCAAAACGCTGCTGATAAACGGTTCCGTGCCTGTGGATGGTTACTTCGAGCCATTCAGACAACGCGTTGACGACTGATGCGCCTACCCCATGGAGTCCGCCGGACGTCTTGTATCCGCCCTGTCCGAACTTACCTCCCGCATGGAGAACTGTCAGGATAACTTCCGGTGTGGGCTTGCCCATTCTGTGCATACCCGTCGGCATCCCCCGTCCTTCGTCCCTGACGCTTACACTGTTGTCTTTATGTATCGTGACATATATATTATTGCCGTGGCCCGCCAGCGCTTCATCTACGGCATTATCTACGATTTCATAAACAAGATGATGCAATCCCCGGCTATCGGTGCTGCCGATATACATACCAGGACGTTTTCTGACCGCTTCAAGGCCTTCTAATACCTGTATGGCATCATCGTTATAATCTAATTGTGGTTTACTAGCCAAAACACTTTCTCCCTTCAAAAAACTTGCAGTATAACTAATCATATCAGAACATTTGTTTCTATTCCACAAAACAAAAAAAGAGTAGACCGCTTTCTATTTTATCTTTTCTGCTTCAATCGTGCAAAAACCTTTTGACTCTACACAAAAAACCACCCCCTGAGAGCGGGTGGTCCAAGCTTATCTGACTAACCTTGCGTACTCGACTTTGATGCATTTGTCCATGATGGAAACCGTATCATGCGCCTTAAGATAATCGTATGCTTCATCGTTCGCAAGTCCCAGCTGTGCCCAGAAAACATCAGCTCCAATCGCAACAGCATCCTTCGCGACTTCAGGAAGATACTCGCTTCTGCGGAAAACATTCACAATATCCACATGCCCGTCGATATCCTGCAAGGTCTTTACCGCTTTCACTCCGAGGACTTCATCAGCTGACGGATTTACCGGAATGATCTCAAAGCCGGCATCCTGCATAACAGCGGAAACCATGTAAGATGTTTTCATCGGGTTGTCTGAAAGCCCTACAACTGCGATTCTTTTTTTTGAGATAAGAATTTCTTTGATTTCTTCATCCGTCGGATTTTTAAAATGCATGTTGATTTCCCCCTTAAGATATCGTCTACTACTCTATATATGGACCTAAAATCGGATTTTCAAACACCTGAAAATGCCAGCCGTTATCCGGCTGGCACGTTAAACGACTAATTCAGCTGGTAGATGGAGGAATACTTCTCTTCAAAATATTGGATCAGATAGTCCGGATTTAAGCCCTCGCCTGTCACATCTTGAAGAATTTCCATCGGTTTTTTCATTTTTCCATATTGGTGAATATTTTTGCTGAGCCACTCCTGAACCGGTTTAAGATTCCCTATTTCAACAAGCTGATCAAATTCAGGAAGTGCACGCACAAGAGCTTGTTTGAGCTGGGCAGCATAGATATAACCCAGTGCATAGGAAGGGAAATAACCAAAGCTTCCTCCTGACCAGTGAACATCCTGAAGGACACCTTCGCTGTCTTTCTCAGGTGTTACTCCCAAGTACTCCTGCATTTTCTCATTCCATATGCGTGGCAGGTCTTTTACTTCTATTTCGTCATTGAACAAGCCTTTTTCAATTTCATACCGAACAATCACATGAAGGGGATATGTCATCTCGTCCGCCTCAATACGGATCAAGGAAGGTTCTACAATATTGATCGCCTTATAGAAGCTTTCAAGGTCTACACTTTCAAACTGGCATCCAGCACATTGTTTGAGCGAAGCATAATGATGGTTCCAGAACCCTATATGGCGTCCCACAAAGTTTTCCCAGAACAGGGACTGTGACTCATGGATACCCATGGAGGTACCTGTGCAAAGAGGCGTACCTACAAGATCTTCTGACAGGTTTTGTTCATAAAGAGCATGTCCGCCCTCATGGATGGTGCCAAAAACCGCAGTGCGGAAATCATTTTCCACATAGCGGGTCGTCACACGGACATCTCTGGGGTTTAATCCGATAGCGAACGGATGAACCGTTTCATCCAGACGACCGGATTCAAAATCATAACCCATCTCTTTTAAAACGTGAAGGCTGAACTCTTTCTGTTTCTCTTTAGGGAACGGCTCAAACAAGAATGACGTCTCGGGCTTGCCTGCGTCCGTCACCTTCTGAAGAAGAGGTACGATGCGGTCCCGGAGTTTAGCGAACGTTTCATCCAGGATTT
Organism: Fictibacillus sp. NRS-1165; assembly: GCF_050468105.1. NCBI lineage: Bacteria > Bacillati > Bacillota > Bacilli > Caryophanales > Fictibacillaceae > Fictibacillus > Fictibacillus sp. NRS-1165. Next base: position 31,623 of record NZ_JBDPNU010000060.1, on the reverse strand, counting down.
CTACTGTTACTCCCGGCTCATACATATCTAAGAGGGTGTTGTACTTGTTGCCTTCATACCCCCAGTACTCAATGAAACGTTTATTGAACTCTACAAGCTTTTCCAAGCAGGGCTGGAACATCGCAAAGTCTGACTTCGCTCTCGCTTCTTCCCAGATGCTTTCTGCTTTGGACTGCAGGATCACGTATTCCTTAAATTCATCAGCCGGAATCTTTGTATTGCGGTCATATTCTTTTTTAACCTCTTCCAGCGTTTTTTTCGTTACTTCCGCAAGTGAATCGAAAACGGACGGTTCAGAAAGTTCTTCTATGTATTTTTTCATTTCTTCCGATGTGGACATGGCGAATACGTCTGCAGACAGAGTGCCGATGACTTCGGAACGCTGGCTGACACCCTTTTTAGGCGCACCTGTACGGAGATCCCAATACATTAATCCGATGGCTTCATTCAAATGCGCCATTTTTTTCAAATAATCAAGAAATTTCTTTTCTACCGATTGCAAGGTTTGTGACATTATGTTCTTCCTCTCTAACTTAAGTAATTTAACCATACCACCTCACTATTCGGCAGAAAACAGAAAACTCCTTCAAAGGAAGAAAAGCCCGCAACAATGCCCTTAATGCAGCCGGTCCAGAAAAGAGCAGGTTCCATGTTCTCCACTGATGCCAAATTCGTAAGACAGCGCCTGTTTTAATGCATGATCCGCTTCTACTAAAGCGTGTTGATACCGTTCGCCGTATTGTTCATTCAATGCCTTTATCGTTTCATATGCATGTTTCAGCTGCAGGATATATTCCGTTTTTTGATCCATTGTCCTTCACCTCTGCTCACAGTATGGCCGGTTCACACGTTCCTCATTACTTGCCGAACAAAAAAAGGATCTCCCTCATCTGGAGGGAGATCCTTAGTTTAGCTCCGTGGCGGTTTTTTTCCGAAGTACTGGTAATAATCGGTCTTAATATGCCCATTATACAGTTTTCTTTTTTTTGTTGCTGCTTTGCCGTAGAGCTGCTCAAATTGCTCATTGGAGGTAATGACATATACCGACCAAGTATCGAGCGGGCGGAAGACCTCACCCATGTCTTTATATAGCTGTTTTACTTCTTCTTTTTCACCAAGCCGTTCCCCGTAAGGCGGGTTGCTGACCACATAGCCGTACTCTTTTCTTGTGGTAAAGTCTCTGACCTGCATCTGTTTAAACGTAATAAAATCGCCAAAACCCGCTTCTTCAGCATTATTGATCGAAAGGTCGATCATTTTATGGTCAATATCAGAGCCCTGTATATCAAGCGGTGTATCATATTTTGCGAGATCATTCGCTTCTTCTACAGCCCCGTACCATACTTTTTTATCGATCCAGTTCCAATTTTCAGAAGCAAATTCCCGGTTTAGTCCCGGTGCCACATTCTGCCCGATCATCGCTGCCTCGATCGGTATGGTTCCCGATCCGCAGAACGGGTCGACCAAAGGCTTGTCCGGCGTCCAGTTCGTTAATTTGATCAAAGCGGAAGCCATCGTTTCTTTTAAAGGCGCTTCACTGTGGAGGGCACGGTAACCGCGTTTATGGAGGCCTGTCCCGCTTGTATCGATCGTCAAAGTAGCCACGTCTTTCAATAGAGCGACTTCAATACGGTAAAGAGCACCGTCTTCCGGAAACCACGTTTCTCTTTGATAAGCGTTCTTCATTTGGTCAACTACCGCTTTTTTTACGATGGCCTGACAGTCGGATACACTGAATAATTTGGACTTCACCGATTTTCCGATAACAGGGAATTCCCCATCTTCAGGGATAAAATCTGACCAAGGCAAAGCTTTTGTCTCTTCAAACAGTTCATCAAAAGTTTCTGCTTTAAATTCACCGACCAGCAGTTTTACACGGTCTGCAGTCCTCAGCCAAAGATTGGAGCGGCAGAGAGCAGATTCATCACCCTTAAAAATAATCTTGCCGTTTTCAACTTTTACATCCTCATAGCCGAGCTCCCGTACTTCCTGAGCGACGATGGATTCCAGGCCCATGGCCGCTGTTGCAATATACGTCAGATTCATAAGTGATCTCCTTATGTTTGTTTTCCAGTATTAATATACCCAAAATAACTTATGTAAAAAGAAAAAAGGCCACTAGGGCCCTCTCACATTCTCAAGTGTCACCAATAACGTTCTGTAAGCCATGTTCTGTTCCATTGTACTGCATTCGGCTTCCGCCTCGTACTCCGGTGGTAATCATCTATCTACAGATGAATGATCATCTGTTCTTCTTCGCGTTCAATTCCGCTCAGAAAACTCCCCTACCATAATTTGGGTTTCTCGCTCGTGGGGTTTACCGCGTTCCACTCTTGCCGTTTCCGGAAAGACTACGTCACTGTGGCACTTTAAAGGTAGTGTCACCATATCCGAAGACTTAGGTGAGTTCCCTGCCGTTAATCCAGTCGAAACCGGAATACCCTGGCTTATCTTTTCGCCAGGCACGAACACTACGGCCATCTCAGACCGTGCGAGCATGGACTTTCCTCAACATCCTTAAAAAGATGCCGCGATTACCCGAACGTTATTAGTTTTTAATTTGTCAAAGCAAAATTCAGTATAACAGGAAGCTGTTTAAAAATCAAATGGATAATAATGACTAAATCAGTCGTACAGCTTGCTTCCGAATACGTGCTTTTCGAGATTGGACAAACGCTGAAGAATGTCGGAATTAATGTTCATAGAAGAAGCAGGAACTCTTCTTGTTTGTTCAGATGTGTTTTGAACTTCTTTGCGGAGCCTGTTGTTCTCCTGAATCACTTTGTCAAATTCCTTCTGGAAGTTCTCATAATCTTTGATGATTAAATCAAGGAATTTATCTACTTCATCCTGATCATAACCTCGAAAACCCTGTTTAAAATCTTTTTCAAGAATTTCTTTTGCAGTCAGATTCAATCGTTTTTCTCCATTCATCCGGCTCACCTCAATGTTTAACTTCTTTTTTACTGCATTCGCTGCACGGTTAAAACCAAAACACCGTTCTTCATTTTACTTGATAACTTTTAACTTAAATCTAGCCTATATTTTTTCAAATTCAATAGAAAAAGTCAATTTCTTATCCTTTTTATTCCCAAAATTCCCCGTTGGCTTCCTGCTCATCCTGATAGATCAGTTCAAGGTCATACGGTGTGATATGTATTACTTCGTATGAAGGGTCTTTTTCTTGCCTTAATTGAGCAGGGTCAAGATAAAAACGCGGGGTTCCCGGCGTATCTTCATCATATACAATGAGCATTCCGTCCGTTTTCTGCACAAGGAACCCATTTTTGGCAGCGAGCTGCTTGGGGCTGAAATAAGGCCTATCGGAGATCGATTGTACAAAGTCCGCCTGTGCCAGCAGTTCATGATACTGCTCTTGCCGTGCCTCGTTCCAATTCGCCTCCTGATCCAAAAACGGCGTAAGCACAGCCAGTTTCAGCTCCGGGAACCTTTCTTCTCTCATCTCAACCGCTACTTCTCCTGCCCAAATTTCAACACCGGGCTGACCGCTGATGATCACCCATTCCAATCCTTCTTCCAGGAGGGCCGTCAGCTGCTTCTCGATGGCTTTTTTTATATAGTGTACCCCCGGATCCTTCTCTCTAAAAATCCCGAGTTCATGGGATTTATATCCAGTAACCAGCAAGTTTTTCACCATGAACATCGCTCCCAGCTTTTCGATTACTTCGAAAAAAGGAACCAATCAAAATGATCAGTTCCCTTACGTCACATGACTAAATTCATTTGCAATAAAAAACGTCAGACCCAAAACAAGAAAAAATGCAAATACTACCCATTGCCTCACGGTTACATCTCTCCATCGCTTAATATACTAGCATATTTTTACAGGAAAATGGCCAATTCCCCAAATTTCTACAGCACGTGTAACCTAATAGCGACTATCGTCAAAGCGGCGCACATTTTGCGCTTGCCTGGGGAATAAATTATGATTTTCCTATGAAAAATCTCCTTTTTCATTCTACACAAAAAGTGTCCAAAATTAAATACATTTATCGGCCAAAATTTATATTTTTTTAGGTGATTTCACATTTTTTTCTTAATCTCTGAATTCTCTTGTCAAACGCGGCATTTTCCTTAACCTCCGTCCTTTTCAAAAGCCTTTTTTTCCTCTTCCAGATCCCATAAGCGGCTTCCGCATAATAAAGTGCTCTTTCAAAATCTTTTTCCTGATGTTCATGCCATTTTGCCAACTCGACGAAAGGTTCTTCATCATTTTCCATCGGGCTGTTTTGACAAAGTTCCTGCCAGAGCGGAACAGCGAGATGTTCCTGCTTCATTTTTTTGTAAAGAGCGGCGGCAGCCTTCTTGGCCATTTTGCTTGGACTGCCTTCCCCATTCATCATTTCCGTGTATTTTTGGAGAGCGACGCCAAACTGCCCGGCAGATTCATACCACCTGGCCGACTCATATTGTTCGATACTCGTCACGGCTGATGAACCCTGAAGGATCTTGGAAATGTGAATATACAGGGTGATCAGCGATAGAACATCCCACTCATTATGAATCATGACCCCCTTTACGAGTTCCGGATCATTTTCTTTTAAGTATTGAAAATAGAGCATCGGTGCAAGATAACCAGGAGTATCATGCTCCCGCTCCACACCAAGGATCTCTTTTTCAACGACAGAGAGCCTCACGGATTCAAGACTCTGTTTCCACAGCCTCCTGGAGCCGTGGAGAAGATCAAAATGGCCGAACGCTGGCAGTGACGGTACAAAATCCCGGATCAGTGTATGTCTCGTTTTGACTTGAGGCCAGTCAAACGATTTTCCGTTGTACGTGACCAGGTTCTTCAGTTCCTTCACTTGTGTTAGAAAATAGTGGTACATCGCGATCTCGGAGCCCGGTCCGGGAAGAAAATATTGTTTTACTTTAACTTGCTCTTCTTCCACTTGGCTGTGCCCGAGCAGAAAGATCGTATTACCCGCTCCACCGCTTAATCCTGTCGTTTCTGTATCAAAGAACAGTAAATCTGCTGGGGAAAGGTTATGAGAAGATAGAGGATGGATGTCCCCAGACTTCATCCATCCCTCCATGACACTCTCGAGTTCTTTAAAGGAATAGTTCCCCCAGCGCTGATCTAATGGATAGTGGACTTCCCTGACGAGGCAATACTCCTCATCATAAAAATAAGGGGCAGTCTGAAGACTTTTCCAAGCTTCATGATGCTGAATGGCCTGACGTTGCGGAGTGAATTCGACCAAAGGTTCCGCCTTGTTTTTCTCGGTGACGAGATGCTTTTTAAAGCGATTCAGTTTGGATTGCATCGACATGTTCATCTCTCCTGACTGCATCCAGCAGCTTTAATGCAAGAACCTTCGCATTCTCACCTTCCAGCATCGTCCCTGTGCAAGAAGGGCACCCAGCTTCACAAGGACATGATTGAATTACATGATAGGCTTCATGAATGACCGTATCCCATATTTTATACACATTCTCACTCAATCCGATGCCGCCTGGATAGCGATCATAAAGGAAAATCGCCGGCTTGCCGGAATGGACTGCTTTGATCTGTGGAACGACATGCAAATCACTGGGGTCACACATGACAAAAAGCGGTGCCACATGACGAAACACGTTCGCCACCCCGATCAGCCCCTGTTCAATGGAGCTCTCACTTACATTGTGAAGCTGTTCTCTTTCAAATTCAAGCCAGGTAGCCGACGTGTGAAGCTCTTCTTCAGGGAGATGAATTGGCCCTGACCCTACGTTCTCGTGCGTTTCAAATTTGATCTTCTTGAAAATGGTAGCCATCGCATTTACCGTTACTTCCCCATACGCCCGTTCCTGATCTTTCATCTTCGTATTTTTGTCAATTTCAAGCACCTTTAAAGAAACGGCAAGATTGGCATCGGTAAAATAGTCCACATCTACTTCCCGAACGAAGGCCTTCTTCTCTTCATAATCCAGTTTTTCGACCTGATACTGTATGCCCTGATGAAGATAAATCGCTTCCTCATGCAAAAGGGTCATCGAGCTGAAACGGTCCATTTCCCCAATGATTTTGACATTTGCCACATCACTTTGGTCAACGATTACCACATTTTCCTGTGATGCGGACCGCAATGAGATGTTATGTGCAGGGAATGAGTCGTTCATCCAGAAATATCGTTTTCCCTGGTGATGAAGAACCTGTTCGTCTGTCAGAAATTCAAGAATCTCTTCAAGCTCTACTCCGCCGAATGAATCCCCCTCTTGAAAAGGAAGCTCATACGCCGCACATTTGACGTGATCGACAAGGATGATCAAGTTATCCGGATTGATCCGTGCAGATTCAGGAGAACGGTCAAAAAAGTATTCCGGCTGCTGGATGATATATTGATCCATCGGACTGGAGCTTGCAACCATGATCACGACTGATTCGTCCTGACGGCGTCCCGCTCTCCCCGCTTGCTGCCACGCACTAGCAATCGAACCAGGATACCCTGTTAAAATACAAGCGTGGAGCTGTCCGATATCGACACCAAGCTCAAGGGCATTCGTACTCACTACACCCATGATCTCTCCATTTCGCAAGCCCTTCTCAATGGCTCTCCGCTGAGTTGGAAGATAGCCCCCCCTGTACCCTTGAATGGATTTCATGCCGAATTCCTTTTTGGCCAGTTCCTGCAGATATGTCAGCAGGATTTCAACTCTTACACGGCTTCTTGCAAACACAATGGTCTGTATCTTGTTTTTGAGAAACTGGCTGGCAAGGTCTCTCGCCTCAAGAGTCGCTGATTTTCTCACGTTTAATGGCTTATTCACGATTGGAGGGTTATAGAAGATAAAGTGCTTCTTCCCGCTCGGAGCGCCGTTGTTGTTAATGAGTTCCATAGCGCTTCCCGTCAGCTTTTCCGCAAGCTCTTTCGGATTCGCGATGGTCGCAGATGTACAGATGAAGATCGGCTGGCTTCCATAAAAGGAACAGATTCTCTTTAAACGGCGGATGACATTTGCAACATGGCTGCCGAACACCCCTCTATATGTATGGAGCTCGTCGATGACGATGTATTTCAGGTTCTCGAACAGGGACACCCATTTCGTATGATGAGGCAGAATCGCTGAATGCAGCATATCTGGATTCGTCATAACAACATTTCCGGCTTTTCGTACGACCTGCCGGATGTTTGCCGGTGTGTCGCCATCATACGTATAGCTCTTGATATCGAGACCAATCGCATCAATAAACTCATTGATTTCTGCTTTTTGGTCCTGTGCGAGCGCTTTGGTCGGAAATAAATATAGTGCCCTGCTGTCCGGGTTGTGAGCGATTTCCTGAAGGACCGGCAAGTTGTAGCATAGGGTTTTCCCTGATGCCGTCGGTGTGACTGCGACAAAGCTATGGCTGTGTTGAGCTGTCTGAAACGCGGACAGCTGATGGGAGTAGAGAGAAGATACCCCCCTGTCCTGCAGAGCTTGTTTTATATGTGGATGAAGCGTTTCAGGGATCGGCCCTGTCACCGCATCTTTTTCTTCAATCGTTTTCCAGTGAACTATCTGTTCGTTGATGGAAGGTTCCGTTCTTAATAATGCAAGCAGTTCCTGCATCGTTTTTTTCGTTTCCATATCCGTCACCTCACCCCCTATTTTATCGAATAAACGTTCGTAAGAAAACAAATATCTCGCGTGAAAGGGGTTGATGTACGAAAAACCGCGGTGCCTGGCACCAAAAAAAGAAAAAACAGCATACCCGCGGGCTTGCTGTTCCACTTTGGTCCTCGTCGAAAAAAGGCCATCAGCTGCTTTTAATCATTCTGCTCCTCTTTACTGCGGCTGTCATATGCAACTCCACAGGAGCAGCGGCTTTCACCGAATAATAAATTATAAGAAGCTGGGAATTCCTGATTGACTCGCTGCACTTCTCTAGCAAATTCTTTGCTGTCAGAAGGTACTCTAGAAAGGGCATCCGCTTTTTTTTGAGAATCAATATAAGCCCCGGGAGGAACGAACCTATTCATAGCAATATGAACACCATTGGTCACCACCGCATTATTGGAAATAAATACTCCGCTTTGTACGATTGCGTTATATACAATGGCTTTAAATCCAACAAACACCTTCTTACCTATATAACAAGGACCATGGACAAGAGCTCCCTGAGCTATGGTGACTTCCTTGCTGATGAAGATGGAATATCCCTTTCCACCTACAGAAATCCGTTTATTTAATAAACCATGTAAAATAACTCCATCCTGAAGAATTGTATTGGACCCTATATAAAATGGGGTTCCTTCATCCGCACGTATACTGACATTCGGTGCGACATACACATTATTTCTTATGGCTACATCCCCAATCACACTTGAGAAAGGACTGAGGAATGATGTTTTGTCAATCCTCGGGAAACTTTGAACCGGATTAAAGGAAGTAATGGGATTAGGACTGATAAATGGTTTAAAACAATTACCTGCTGATTCATCATTGCTTTTCAAACAGATCACCCCTTTGTTCACTTTATCCATTCAAATTATGCAAGATGGGGATATCCGCAACATGGCCATTTTATAAAAATACAGTCAGTCACTTTAAAAAGGAGAAACCACACCTTTTATCGAATACCTAGTGCAATCCCCCTATATTTTAAAAACCGATTTAAATTTTGGTTAAGGAGTGCACAGTATGAATATCGTTGATCTGGTTCAGTCACAAGTCATTGCTTCGATTAAAAGTGAAGGAGATATTGAAAAAGCGATAACGAGTAAATCCAATATCGTATTTCTTTTAACGGGAAACTTGCTGAATATGACGGAATATCTTGATAAATTAAAAGAGGCTCAAAAAAGTATTTTTATCCATATTGATTTTATTGAAGGCCTTTCCAATACAAAAAGTGCCATAAAATATATTGCTCAAAAATGGAATCCTTCAGGCATCATTACTACAAAAAGCTCCTTGATTAAGTTTGCAAAAGAAGAGGGATTAATGGTCATTCAACGGATGTTTCTCATTGATCACAGTGCCATTAACAAAGGAATCAACATCTGCCAGTCTTATTATCCAGATGCAATTGAGGTTCTCCCGGGACTGATGCCAAAAGTGATCGATCATCTTACACGACAGGTTAACCTGCCCATCATTGCAGGAGGCTTAATCAGTTCAAAAGAAGATATTATAAAAGGACTGGAAGCGGGTGCCCTTGCTATGTCCACAGGAGATTCTTCCCTATGGAATTTTGATATCTAAAGTGCACAAAAAAGGGGGAACACCCCCCTTTTTTGTATGATATTAACCGCTGATTTCTGTCCGGTATATTTTGTTTATCTCAGTTATGCCTCTGTATATATCATAGATTGTGTGTTTGTTAAGGACTGTTACTTTTAGCTCCAGGAGAAGTGAACAGTCCTCTAAATCCCGGATATGGACATGGTCGACTCTAAGCCCTTGTTTCTTTACTTCAGAGATCACCTCACCAATTTCTTCTCTATATTTTAAGTTAAGTTTAATGGAGATTTCCTTCGCATGTACTTTTCTCCAAAAACCAAGTTTATTCAAAAAAATCGGAAGGAGCTCGACGCTAATCATTAATAGGATGACACCTGCAACAGCTTCGATATAAAAACCAGCACCTGTCGCAATACCAATCCCTGCCGCTCCCCATATCATTGCAGCCGTTGTTAAACCAGTAATGGTATCATCCTCTTTCCTTAAAATAACTCCTGCTCCCAGAAATCCAATTCCCGAAACAATTTGTGCCGCTAATCGAAGCGGATCCATTTGTATTTTTATCAGATCAGATGATGGAAATGAATAGGAGGATTGTATGGAAACGATGGTTAACAGGCAGCTAATAATGGATATGACCAAGCTTGTTTTTAACCCCAACGGTTTCCTCTTTAATTGTCTTTCCAAGCCGATTGCCAGCCCCAATATGGCAGATATGAACAGCTTCAACAGCATCCCTTCGTCAAAGGTTTTTGCCCATTCCATCATTTCGATCAACCTCCTTCACTTCAATTACTCGTTATTGGCAAATGCCTGTTAAATTGTAATTGGTGGATATCTTTGATGCTTTGAAGAATATAGGAGGGTTTGTGCACAGATTCCTTCAACATTGCTTTTGTTGAAATTCCAGATAGCACAAGAACCGTTTGTATTCCATTATCATTTCCCATTCGAATATCGGTCTCTAAACGGTCTCCGATGATGTAGCATTCTTCAGGTTTTAATTTTAGAACATCTCTTATAACGATATCCGCCGCTAATTTAGAAGGTTTGCCCATTATATAATCAATTGGCCGGCCAATCGTTCCTTCCATGGCTCCAATTATTGACCCGCAATCAGGAAGCTGACCGTCAATTACCGGACATGTGCGATCCGGGTTGGTGGCCAGAATCGTAGCCCTGTTTTTTGCCCAAGCTTGGTAGGCAAGGTTCAGTTTCATATAATTAAATTGCCGATCCCAGCCTAAAACGACATAAGTAGCCAGATTGGGATCCTCTGTAAGTCTTATTCCTTCAAATATTAACTCTTCGAATAATGCGTGCTCCCCAATGACATAGACTGCGTCATTACTATTCATGTTTTGCTTTAGAAACTTGGCGGTAATGTAATTTGAGTTGATCACTTCTTCTATCGACACGTCAATACCCAATCCCTGCAGTTTTTTCACATAGTCATTACGAGTAGAAATGGATTTATTCGTAAAAAAAACAACCTTATGCCCACCATCTCGTAAATATTGAATCGCTTCCTTTCCCCCATCAATAATCTGGTCTTCTACATAAACGGTTCCGTCCAAATCAAATATAAAGCCTTTCACCATTCGATTACCTCCATTTTGGATCCAACTGAATGAAAAAAACCCCCAGCTATGGAAGCCTTATTCGCAAAGGCAAAAATAGCTAGGGGTTTCTCTTATTCTCTTCCCGCTGATATTCATTTGTACAAGTGCTTAGATGCCTGCTATCTTACTGTAGAATTATAGTTCGATAGATGATTGACAATGTCCTGGATTGAATATCGATAAGGATTAATTTCATAGATGATCGGTCCGCCAAAGTGACGATCCTCTAAATAGCTCTCCAGCCCCACCGTGAAATGATTCCCATCACCAGGAAGCAAATGAAGATCCGATCTCCCATCATTCTCTGATACATGGACAGCTCCTAATGTTCCAGCCAGCTTATCAATGGCTGCTTTCAAATCATTCCCCATCAAATCCAAATGACCGAGATCCAAGCACGCCTTTATATTTGCAGCAGTGATTAGATCGATCCATTCTTCTAGATTCGAAGCAATGTGATGGCAATAGTTTAGTTTATCGGGTATCAGGTTTTCTAATAACAAATCTATTCCATGGTGCTTCGCCACTTCATTTAACTTAATAATGCGCTCTTCGACCCTGAACAGGGACTCATTTCTTTCTTCAGAAAACCAGGCATATCCACCATGAAAGGTGGCATGCTTCCCATCATATTCAGCGAGATTTGCAATCCATTCAGTTAATACAGACAATGTCCTTTCGTATACAGCCGCATCAGGAGTAGCCAGATTTAGATCGTGGAAAGGGAGATGCAATCCAACTTTTAGATCCAAATCACTGGCATACTTTAAGTATTGAACAGCATTCTTCTGTTCTGCCAATATTTCGATGCCCTCAAACCCAGCTTTTTTAATCATCGTAAAGTCGTTTAAATCAGCGGATAGTCCCAGGGACCAGCTATTAAGCCATTTTTCCATGATTTTCTCCATTCGGTGAATGATCAAAATTTGAAGTTGATTCATTATTTAGGTCTTCTAATCTTTTCCCTTTTGTTTCAGGGGCTAATAAAGCAGATATAATTAAGCCTATTAAACTAATAACGGCAAAAAACCACAGTGCTTTACTATTCCCCCATGCCGCAACCAGATTAGGGAAGACTAAAATACCCATGATCGAACCGATCCGGCTGACACCTGTTGCCAAACCGGAAGCACTCGCCCGAATACTTGTAGGGAACAATTCTGTCGGATAAACAAAATTAAGAATTCCTCCACCCATATTCGCAAACAGCACAGCCAAACTGAAAAGTATGACTAAAAATGACAGCGTTGGGGTGGGATTAAGGGCCAGAATAATCAGTGCTATTGATAAGCCTGTAAATGAAGTGATAATAAGAGGCCTTCTCCCTATCCTTTCAACAAGATTTGTTCCAACGATTGCCCCCAGTAAACCCAATAGACTAACTGTTCCGGATCCCATGTAAACCATCATTTGTGATCCATCGGTAAAGGGTTTTAATATCGTTGGTGTATACATGGAAATCCCATAATAGGCAACCGCGTAGCAGAACCAGAATCCGCAAACAAAGAACGTGCGCTTAAACAGTGTCTTTGAAAAGACATGACTGAATTTTGTTTTCGAAGCAGAGGCCAGTGGAATCGCCACTTTTTGACCTGTAATTTTCAGCATGATCTCTTCCGCTTCTTTCTCACGCCCTCTTGAAGCTAACCATCTCGGAGATTCCGGAAGTGTGACTCTGAAAAAGAAAACGATCAATGCAAATACAGCGCCTACCATAAGCATGTATCTCCAGGCGCTCGGACCAACCGGCACTAACAATATCCCCACGAGGTAGGCTGTAACAGCCCCGACAAACCACATGGCTCCAAGAGAAGTACTATGTTTTCCCCGGCTTTTCGTAGAACTGAATTCCGATACTAGAGTAGCAGAAATAGGATAATCTGCACCGATTCCTATTCCCAATAAGAAGCGGAATAAAATCAGCTGCCAGGGAGCCTGTGCAAATGCAGTTAAGGCTGCAAAAACAACAAACGCTAATAGATCAACGACGTACATCGCTTTTCTGCCAAACTTATCTGTTAAATTACCAAGCCATAAGGCACCGATTAATGAACCAATGACGGCTGATGATGTAATTAACCCCTGTAGCCCTGGTCCTATGTCCCACTGGTTTAAAATTAAAGGCATGGCAACAGCAATAACAGTTAAATCAAAGCCATCAAGAAACGTACCGGCCGCGGACAAGAGTGTGACCTTCCTTTGAAAGCGCTTTAATTTTGGAGAATCCAAATGCTCAAAACTCATAACCCTTCCCCTTCCCTTTTGATTACGTAACAATTATGGGAGCAGAAAAAATAAAAGCCATAGCCAAAAAACATGTACCATGTTTTTAATGACTATGGCTTCTCTTCATCTCCGGCCATAAAGCTACACAACTTGATATTTTTTTGTTTGCTAAACAATTTATACAATATTCAAATGATTCTGTCAACTGTTTTTGTAAGACTGATCAGCTGACTGTCACAGCGAATATTGGCAAATCATTCAGGAGTTAATATAAAAATATTCTGTAGATCTTCGGAATATGTTCCAGTTTTTATTTCCAATACCATTGCTATCCTTCCGGAATTTATGTATTATTAAAAATAATCAGATAATTCAAACCTGCTTTATGGGTAGAGATATGGAGAACCCTGTGCACATAGTTTGTACTGCATTTGCAGTATATGTTATGTCATGGGGTTTTTTGTTTTTCTATGATCTATAACAGTCATCTGAGAAACAAGCGAAACAAAAATAGTTTAGGGGGAGGAGAAAAAATGAAAGATTTTAATGGCAATAAGTGGCTGATCTATGCTGTATCGCTGATTTTGGCAATATCCAGCGATGTATTATTCATTGCTTTTCCATCCAGTGCAGCCGAAAATACGGTAGCCCGATTACTGATCACAGAGGTGGTCCCAGATACCGATAACTATGCCGGTTATGATGCGTTTGAGTATATCGAAATTTATAATAACAGCGATCAAGAGATCAATCTGCAAGGCTATCACATTCAATCCGGTCGATGGAACGCCGCCATTGAAAATTCAGCCAGGATCGGCCCGTGGGATTCGATGCTGTTATGGACACGACGGCAGGAAACTCAGCCGATGACATTGGAAGGCTTTAATCACCTCTACCTTTCCTCTTATACTAGTAAATACATTGAGGAATATCATATCCAAAGATTAGAAAATGTGGGCGGCTTGGTGAACAGCAAAAATCAGACCGTGTCCGTATTGGATCCGAACGGAAAAGAAATCGTTAAAGCAAATTACACCGGTGACCAGGTACGCGTGAATAGGTCGATTACTTTCAGCTTTCCAGCCGATGGAAGCAACACGATGAAAACGTTATCCGGCAATCAAAATGCAACGCCTGGCTGGACCGAACCAGGACAAGTACCTCCAAGACCAAAACAAGATGATGCAGCACCTGAAATACCAGCCAATGTAAGAGTGGATGCTGGTAACGGGGAAGTCTTGTTATCGTGGGATCCAAATTCCGAATCAGACCTTTATCGTTATAATATCTACAAGAATGGGAATTTAGAGTTCTCCGTTACACCCTCCAAGCATGAATTCAGGTTATCTTCTCTTATCGGCAATCTCAATTTTAATCTGCAAATGACAGCCGAAGATACTTCAGGAAATGAAACCGCAAAATCTCCCCCTTTTACTGTTAGACCTGGACATCAACTTATTACACAGGCAGAAAGGTCTTTAAACGATAGAAATCCGAAATATCAAAGTCTATGGGATATCAGCAAGGATGGCCCCATTATCCCCGGATTGGTGCAGGATCTTGTCCCGCAAGGATTGGGTTATTATAAGAAAAAGGATTGGTTATTTACCATAAATTATTTGGATGACGGACGACCTGGAACGTTATGCGTTATTGATGCGGAGACTGAACAATTAATTAAATCCATTGTATTATACAACCAAGATGGAACACCCTACACCGGCCACGCGGGAGGCGTTACGGTAAGCCGCGAACACGTTTGGATCTCCTCTGAACAATTCCTCTTCACATTAAACATCAGTGACATCGTCGCAGCGAATAATAATGAGGAGCTTGCGTTTACGAACCAGATTCCTGTCCCCGTTGAGGCTGCTTATGATGTCTACGACGATGATAAAGGCATTCTTTGGGTAGGTGAATTTTATGAACCCACCAGTTATCCAACCGATCCATCACACCACCTCGTGAATCGTGCCGGTGAAATGCAATACGCCTGGATGGTCGGTTATAAGCTTAAAACGAATACTGATATGCTTACAAATGAGCAATGGGAGGAAGGATCAAGTGAGCCTGCAACTCCTGATTATGTCTTTTCAACCATTGGGAAAGTTCAGGGAGCCATTGTTCAAAAGAAGGGAATCTCATTAGTTACCTCCTATGGCCGTGCGAACGATAGTGTTCTCTATCGATTTGAGGATCCGCAAAAGGAGGAACCTAATGAATACGTCAGGATTGGGCAAAAAGAAGTTCCACTCTGGTTCCTGGATGGCGAAACAGCGAAACCAATAGAAAGTATCACCGCTATTCCAATGAACGAAGGAGCCGTGTTAGTAAAAAGTGATCTTTACGTCTCCTTTGAATCCGGAGCTAACAAATATCGTTATACCGGGTCATATCCTAGAGATCGCATGCTAAGAATTGATATGAAGACATTAATGAAAGATGACAGGAATACAGAGAAAGAAGAACGGTGAGAAGGAAAAAAGGCTGCTGGTGTACCTGCAGCCTTTTCGTTTTATTTTATTGTAGGATTTTATCTGTTTGAACGGATGGGTCTAAATCTTTCTCTTCTTCGTCGAAATAAACCGCCTTGCCCGTTTTGGCAGATTCATAGATTGCTTCCAGGATCTCCGTAACAACAAGCGCTTGTTCAGGCTTAACGACCGGTTCTTTATCATTCAGAAGAGCGTCGATCCACAGTCTCGCTTCGTGATCGGCATCGCTCTCTTCATCCGCATCGTAAAAGGCGACTCCCTTTCCATCCACCTGGATTTTATTGGAATACAGCTTGCCGAAGTCTTCCCCATTTATTCTGAGGCCGTCCATCATGTCGGCTCCGCCTTCCGTTCCGCAAAGGGTACACATTGCTTCACCTGTCTGTAAAGTATTCAGTGCCCAGCTCGTCTCCAGAGAAATCGTGGCTCCGTTCTTCATGGTGATCATGCCGAACGCTGAATCTTCCACCGTAAACTTATCAGGATCCCATGAACCCCAGGCATTTGCAGCATCCTTCTTTTTCCCGAGTTTATGGAAAGTGGTCCCTAACACCGCCTTTGGCTCGTAATTGTTCATCATCCATAATGTCATGTCGAGGGAATGTGTGCCTATATCAATCAGAGATCCTCCACCCTGCTTTTCTTCATCTAAAAACACTCCCCAAGTTGGTACGGCCCGACGGCGGATGGCGTGTGCTTTCGCATAATAAATCTCTCCAAAATCTCCGCGCTCACAAAGTTTGTGAAGATGCCAGCTGTCGGCGCGGTAACGGTACTGATACCCAATCGTCAGCTTCTTCCCTGTTCTTTTGGCGGTATCAACCATGCGGCGTGCATCTTTTGCTGTCTTGGCCATTGGTTTTTCACACATGACGTGCTTATCCGCCTCGAGTGCATCAACCGTTATGTCTGCATGTGAGTCATTCGGAGTACAAACATGAACGACATCAAGACTTTTATCTTCCAGCAGTTCTTTATAATCGGTAAACACTTTTGCATCCGGTGTTCCAAATTCCTGAGCAGCTTTTCGTGCCTTTTCTTCCTCTAAGTCACAAAAGGCAGCCAGTTCCACTTCGTCAATCTTTGAAAGGCTTGGCATATGCTTTCCGTTGGCGATTCCGCCGCATCCGATAATTCCGATTCGTATTTTCTTAGGCATTTGAAAGTTTCCCCCTTGATTATTGGTTTAAGAGAACTTCTTTTACTTCAGAAATCAAGACCTTTCTTCCTTCAGCATGTGATAGCGCAGCTGCTTCGTTGATCAAGGTCAGGCTGCAAACGTCTTCTTTCCTTATCGTCGTTTCTTTTCCCTTTACAATCGATTCCACCCATTGCTCCATCGGCATCGGAAGGGCTTTCGGCAACACCTCAGGGATAATCCAGCCCTCTTGCTCAAGCTGACTGCTATTTAGACGGATCTCGTTTTCTTCTATAAGCAGCGCTCCTTTCGTCCCGTAGAGTTCCAGCTGAAAGGGACTTCCATACGATAAAAATCCGGTTTCCACCGTTCCGAGTGCACCTGATTCATATTCGACAAGAACCACTGCATTCTCTTCAACCGTCCTTTGATCATTCTTTTGAAAAATGGACGTTACCGCAGATGCCGGACCCGCCAGCCGGTTGGTTAAATAGATGGGATGGGCACCAAGGTCGATCAACGCCCCCCCTCCGCACTGTTCCTTGTCAAAAAAATGCGGGGGTAGCCAGCCATTGACACTGCCGCTTACGGGGACCGCTCCATTATGCGCGAGACGGCACCGGATGGAGGTTAAGTCACCGAGCCATCCCTTATCGAGAGCATGCTGTGCATATAAATAGTAGTTGGCCGTCAATCTTGGCAAGGAGACGGTAAGCTTGACTCCATTTTTTTCCGCAGCATCATAAATTTCTTCACACTCGGCAGTGGTAAACGCCAGAACCTTCTCTGTAAAAACATGTTTTTTATGTGCAACAGCTGCCAGGATTACTTCTCTATGCCGATTGGTTGGTGTGTTGACAATGACTCCATCAATCTGTGGATCTCGCAGAACTGTTTCAAGTTCCCGTATAAAAGGAACACCGAGCTCACTGGACCACTTTTCTCCTCTCGCTGTATCCTCATCCCAGATGCATTTGATCGACAGATCTGGGTGATTCCCAGCCTCACGGGCATAATCATCCGCATGGACATGCCATCTGCTTAAAAGTGCCACTTTCATCATTTCATCACTCCTCAAGAGTTTGATTATTTTACATACGGTTTTACATTTAGAGGACTTGTTGAATCTCCTTCAACTAAAGTTACGTCTAAAAACTCCCTCTTTATCGAAGAATGGCCGTTGATCATTTCAAGCAGCCTTGTGACGGCAAGCCGGCCCATCTCTTTTTCATTTTGGCGGAGGTGGGTAAACTCCCAGCCGCTCAGATTATTATCATGGGCATCAAAACACAGGATGGAAAGATCTTCTGGAACACGCAGCCCTAACTGTTCGGCTGCACGTTTCGCCAGAACAGCAATATTGTGTTCAATGGCAAATAGTGCTGTCATCTCAGGGTGCTGTATCAGGTGTTTTTTTATCGTTTCGATATCTTGCTCGGGTTTCGTTCGCGTCTCAAGCGGCGACGGAATGGAATTCCTTAATTCCTTGCACCAGAGCTGACGGTTAACGATTTTGTTCTGATCTTCATATGCCCGCAGGATTCCTGTAAAACGGTCTACAACAGTTGTAGTATCACTTGCGGGAGACAGGACTCCAATATTTTCATGGCCCAAGCTGAACAAATAGTCCATTCCTTCCTTCGCAGCCTTAATGTTGTCCGTAGAGACGAAGGCTGCTGCAACACCCCTGAACGTCCGGTCGATCAAGACGAACGGGTACTCGGCGATAATCAGCTTCAGTATTTCAGACCCATAATGCTCGGCTTTTGCTGGATAGAGAATCAGACCGTCCACATTAAAGTCGATGAGCTGCCTGATCGCTTCCGCCTCTTTTCCAGGAAGCCCTTTCGTGCGTTTTAATATGATAAAACACCGCCCGTTTGAAGCTTCTTCAATGCTCGCAATTACTTTAGAGACATAGCTGTCATCAAGATCCGGAACGATGAGTCCGACTAGACATTTATTCGTTTTTACTTCGTGGAGGCCAGGTTCTTGCGATGGTTTCGCAGACACGAACGTCCCCTTCCCCCGCTGCCTGAAAACAAGTCCCTCATCTTCTAATAGATCCAGTGCTTTTTTACTTGTAATTCGGCTCACTTGAAAGGTATCAGACAGTTCTTTTTCAGAAGGCACACGGTCTCCCTCTGTATATTCTCCGCTGACAATATTATTTTTGATTGATTGGTAAACTTGTCTGTATAAAGGATTCATGGTTCCACCCCAAGAAACTAAAATATGCATACTATATTATGGAAAACAAAGTATACATATTGATTATACCTAAAAGGTCAGACAATTCTAATCCTTTCGCTGCTTATCCTTTGGAAGCTCCACCCAGGCTGAATCCTTGTGACATGAAACGCTGGGAGAAAATATACAACACAATGGCCGGGAAGGTATACAGGATAGAAAAAGCGGCGAGTTTGCCGTACTCCACCATTCCAAAGTTGCCAAAGAATTGATAGATCGTAACGGAAGCCGGCAGTTTTTCCGGGGATTGAATAAGAATATAAGGAACAAAGAAATTACCCCAGCTTCCGGAAAAGGTAAAAATACCGACCGTACAGATTCCAGGAATCATCAATGGAGCAACGATTCTTCTCAGCCCTTCCCAAACCGACGCACCGTCGATCCATGCGGATTCCTCCAGTTCCAGCGGCACAGCGTCCATGAAGTTTTTCAGCATCCAGATTGCATAAGGAAGTCCGGCTGCTGTTAAAAATAACATCGTCCCCCAAAGCGAGTCTTGCAGTTTCAAATAAATAAACAGCTGATAAACTGGCACCATAACGGCAGTAATCGGCAGCGATGTCATAAAGAGGATTGTAAACATAAAATGCTTTTTATATTTCATCTGGTAGCGGGAAAGCGGATATGCAGCCAGACCTGCGACAAGCACCACAAGCAGCCCTTGTCCTAAGGAAAGGAGCAATCCGATGATAAAGGCCCGTATGTTGACGGGGTCGGTTAACACGCTTTTAAAATTATCCGCCGTAAAGGCAGACGGTACCTTGATGGAAGAGTTGGCATTAGGATCGACTGATGCGATGAGCACCCAAAGCAGCGGAAGGAGAAACAGTACACCTATGGCCGCTAAAATGATGTATGGGATCGATCTTTCCAGCTTTTTGGATTTTATTTTCATCGGTCTCTCTCCTAAACTTTGACTTTCATTGATTTTAAGTACAGAAGGCTTACAAGCACCCCGATTAATAAGAGGATCAATGAGATGGCTGTCCCGTAACCCAGCTGATAGTTAACAAAGGCCTGATTGTACATAAAGATCGGCAGGGTTTGTGTTGATGTGCCTGGGCCTCCGCCTGTCATCGCGTAGATTAGCGTGAAAACTCCCAACGTTTGAAGGGTAACAAGGATCATGTTGGTTACGACTGAACCTTTGATCATCGGCAGCACGATCCTATAAAGAACTTGGAACCTTGAAGCACCGTCCACAACCGCAGCTTCTTCGATGCTTTTTGGCACATCATCCAATGCAGCCTGAAAAACAAGCATGGAAAACGCCGTACCGTGCCAGATGTTCGCGATGATCACACTTGTCATCGGAAAAGCGAATAGCCAGGCAACAGGTTTTAAACCCATATGCTGCAGAATCACGTTCAGGGTCCCGCTGTCATTTAGGAATGCCACCCAGCAAAAAGCGACAACAATCTCGGGAGTCACCCAGCCGGCAATCACAATGATGCCGATCACTCGTCGAAAGGCTGGATTTTTCTCTTTCATAAGCAGCGCCAGAATAAATCCAAGAACTTGCTGGCCTATTATGGCTGAGAACAATAGATACAGTATGGTCTTGATCACACTGATCCTAAAGTTAGGATCTTGAAACATGTTAACAAAGTTACTAAAGCCAACGAATTGGGTCGCCTGTGCTTCACTGCCAGTTAGCGACAGATTGGTGAAAGCAAAATAAAAGGTTAAAAGGATTGGCCCAATAAAAAAGATGAGCAGCAAGATCCAGGAAGGCAGTAAAAAGAGAAGCGATGACAACAGTTTTTTATTTTTACGTTTATGAAGCGATGATTTGCTGTCAACCGATGTTGATGTAGAAATTATAGGGTTTGCATCCAAAGAAAACACTCCTTTCAGAAAACGTTACCTTTCGATCACTTTATCTTCGCCTACCACACGCGTGACATTTTTTTGATAGGTTTCAACAGCCTGTTTTGGAGAAAGCTTTCCGGTTACGACATCTTCTACCGTTGACTGAATGACTGTGGAAACAGAAGGATATTTATCGACAGATGGCCTGAAATGAGTATTTTCCAGGAATTCAGAAGCCTCTTTAAACATCGGCAGGTTCAAATATTCTGGTTCTTTTGACACGTCTTCACGAGGAGAAAGATTGTTTTCTTTTAACAATAGTTTGAGGTTGTTTTCTTTTGTTGAGATGAATTTAATGAATTCCCATGAAAGATCTTTGTTATCTGATTTTTTAGGAATGGAAAACGCCCATCCGCCTGACATGGAGGTTTTTCCCGGTCCCTCACCGTTTTGGGTTGGCATGGCTGCATAGCCCAGTGTCTTGAACGCATCCGGCCAAGGTGCAGGACCGTCTTTGCGGTAGTTTCCTGCCTGCCAGATCCCGTCTAGCCCAATGGCTATTTTTCCTTTTGGAAATAGCTGAGTATAAGCAACAGTGCCCCCTTGCCCGTTCAATACTTGTGATAAGCCGGGACCGAGTTTTTCTTTATAAATGGTATCGATGAAGGAATACGTATCAAGCAGTCCCTGACTGTTCACGATCCATTTTCCCTTGTCCTCATCGTATAACGGATCTTTTGTACCATACAGCAGCATCTCGAACGTTTGCATGGAAGTGCCTTCACCCGTGGCTTTGCCAGAGTTCATCCACAATGGAATAACACCTGGATCTTTCTTCTTAATGGTTCTAGCAGCCGTTAAGATATCGTCCCATGATTTTGGTTCCCATGGTACCGGCAGCCCTGCTTTCTTAAAAAGTTCTTTGTTGTACCACAGGCCTCGCGAATCTGTATTAAAAGGGACACCATACGTTTTGCCGTCCTGGGCTTTAACACCATTCTTAACATTGTCAATATATTGATTCCACTCATCCCAGCCTTTCAGCTTATCGTCCAGCGGTTCAAGATAGCCCGCACTCGCATCCGAATTCACCATAAAAGTATCTTCCGTGACGATATCTGGCGCTGACTGATCAGACTTGAGCATTAGAGCAACTTTGGCAAAATAATCGCCTTCCGATGCGCTGATTGGAGAGAGTTTGATATTCGCTTTTGGATGCTCTTTTTTAAACTCTGGAATAATGTCATTGTTTAGCCAATCGGTCAGTCCTTTGTTCGTTCCTCCCCCATCTCGGAACGTAATGCTAATCGTGTTGCTGTCTCCCGACTTTTTATTCCCCGAAGTGGAATTGGCGTCTGTGCAAGCTGAGCTAAAAAGAACACTTCCTGTTATAACCGAAATGGCAGCCAACTTTTTATAGCTTTTCACTTTCATATCAACACCCTCCTCAAATTTTCAAAAATAAAATGGTATGTAGGATCTAGATGCAAGAATGACAGCGTTTTCAAAAAACACTTTTAAAAAGAACCCTTTCTGAATTTTCGGTAAATTTATTTCTATTTATAATTTAATTGATATATATGATATATGTCAATATGTTATTTGATATATCTTTTAAGTTTTCTCTTCTAGCATCTCCGCGCATAAAAACAGAGCCTGTCGGCTCTGTTCTGCACATCTGTTAAACCTGACAGTTCGGACAAGAAAAGGATTTACGTGAGGAAATTTCCATTTTCCTAATCTCGGTTCCGCAGCGGAGGCAGGGCTGGTCTTCCCTGTCATAAACAAGCAGGTGGTTGTTATATCCGCCTGTTTTTGCATCTCCAGCATATATAGGATTTACGATATATCCTCCAAATTTAATCCCATTCTCTAATACGGGTATAATCGCGTGATACAGTGTAATCACTTCGTCCGGTTTTAGTTCGTTGGCTTTCCTTGCAGGCTGCAGCCTCGCCTGCCAGCATATTTCATCTGAATAACAGTTCCCGATGCCGGCCATAAATTTCTGGTCGATCAGAATGGATTTTAATGTACCTCTCTTTGTACCAAAACGTTTCTGGAACGTTTCGAGTGTAAAGCTGCGATCGAACGGTTCAGGACCCAGTTCCTCCAATTTTTCTTTCAGCTCTTTTCCATTCAGTAGATGAAGAAAACCTAACCGTAATCCGATAAAATACAGTTTTCGTTCACCGAAGGACAGGATGACTTGTTTTGTACGGTCAGGGTTATCCTCATCATTTCCAATGTACATCCATCCACCGAGCATCAGGTGGAGCAGCAGGGCATTGCCGGTGTTCAACTGAAAAATCAGGTGCTTTGCCCGCCTTCTAATATCGGTAATAACCGATCCCTGCAAGTGAGCTTCAAAGATCTCTGTTTTTTTATTTATGGATTTTTCCCTGTTGATGTCCACCTCTGTGATCGGCCTTCCTTTCAATTGGCGGCATAAAACAAGCCGGTAGTTCTCCATCTCTGGAAGTTCGGGCATGTCCTCCACTCCTGTCCTTTTTAGTCGACGTTTAGTATGTCTCATTTTTACTGTATTGAGACATAAGATCCTGGATAAAATATCAGCAAGACAGGAGGTATAACATGACAAGCTTGATCCTAAAGCTTATTGCGGTTCCGATAGTTTTACTCATCTCGGCTTTTTTCTTTCCTGGTGTTCATTTCGAAAGTTTTTGGCAGATCATTGTAGTTGGAATTACACTTGCTGTATTGGGTGTCGCACTTGAATATTTTATTCTGAGAAGAGGGGCGCTATGGATCAGTGTACTTGCCGATTTTGCGGTCTCCTGGATCATTGTCTATTATGCCTCAAACTTCCAGTGGGACGCTTCTGTTACATGGTACGGAGCGTTGTTAACAAGTCTGTTGCTGGGCATCGTTGAATATTTTACGCACCGATATCTCTTAGCTTCTCATAAAGCGCATAGCGAACCGATCTAACGCAATACTTAACATGTAAAAAAGCCTCAATCCCTTAACGGAATTGAGGCTTTTGCGTATCCACCCATTAAATCACACGAGTGGTAATGATGCCGTCAATTTGTTTAATCTTGTCTTCTAACCCGGGAATCACATCACCGTTAACTTTATTATCAATATCGATCATTGTATAGGCATATCCACCGCGGCTTCGGTTCACCATGTCCGCGATGTTCATATGGTAGCTGGATACGGCCTGCGTGATCTGCCCTACCATATTGGGAATGTTTTCGTGAAATGCGGCCACACGGAGTTTACCTGTATAGGGTAAAGAAGCATTTGGAAAGTTTATTGAGTTTTTAATGTTGCCTGTTTCCAAGAACTCCTTCACCTGACGAGTCGCCATGATGGCGCAGTTTTCTTCCGATTCTTTTGTTGATGCGCCAAGATGTGGGATCGGCACTGTATTTTTCATCTTCAGAACTTTTTCATTCGGAAAATCTGTGATGTATTGGCCGACAGTTCCGCTCTCAAGTGCCGCCTCCATATCATCTTCATTGACCAGCTCTCCGCGAGAGAAATTCAGAATATGGACGCCAGCCTTCATGACACTAAAGGCTTTCTCGTTAAACATGCCTTTTGTATCAGGTGTTAAAGGCACATGAACCGTAATATAATCGGATTCAGCAAATAACTGTTCAAGCGTCATGGCACGCTGTACATTGCGGGACAGATTCCAGGCGGTATCCACTGAGATGAAGGGATCAAATCCAATGACATCCATTTCCAAATCCAATGCATCATTCGCGACTAATGCACCGATTGCTCCCAAGCCAATAACCCCAAGCGTTTTTCCTTTAATTTCTTTTCCAACAAACTGTTTTTTTCCGGCTTCTACAAGTTTTGGTATTTGTTCGCCTTCCCCTTGTAATGATTTCGTCCAGGCCACGCCGGCAAAAAGGTTTCGGGATGAAGCCATCAACGTCGTAAGAACCATTTCTTTTACTGCATTTGCGTTCGCACCCGGCGTATTAAAAACGACGATTCCTCGTTCGGTGCACTGATCAACCGGAATATTATTCACTCCCGCGCCGGCCCGTGCGATGGCTTTTAGCTGATCGCCAAATGTGATCGAATGCATGTTGAAGCTGCGGACAACGATGGCTTCCGGATTTTCATTATCATTGTCAATGATGTAATCGCCCTTGCTGAATACCTTTAACCCCCTTTCAGCAATGTTATTTAACGTTTTGATGGTTCTGCCTTTTTCTAATGTAGTTGCCGTCATTATGTTCTCTCTCCTCTTTTATGATGGTTTCTCTTCATCCAAAACAAAGAACTCGTTCACAATCTCTAATAAACAGAAAAGAGGTAAGGGAACTAACTCCTTACCTCTGCCCAGGCGAACGGCTGCGACACTATGTGCTCCCTCACGGTGATCCGTGTTTCGCCAGTTACACATAGCCTTTTGATTTTTTTCATTTTATCAGAATTTTCAGTGGCCATCAACCACTATTTTAAACTTTATTTACAATGCACTCTTTGATAATGGTGTCATAAATGGTCGAGCTTGCGTTCCTTTTGACAATCCTCACAAACATGGAGGATTTTAGGTGAACTATCGGTCTGGTCGTTATTCTGGCTTTCTTCAATACCGCAGATTTCACATTTCTTCATCCTGTACCTCCTCTCTCATCCCCTCGTATGCATCAATTTCTTCAACCGAATATCCTCTTTCATGGATCGCTTGAATGAAATCTTCATAGGACGCCATTTTCTTATCGAAGCTGATACTTGCTTCTCCCCGTTCGTGGTTGATGTGGAACGGCCCAATGCCCCATACATGCTGAAGGGCTTGAGAAATCTTATCTGCATCCTGCTCGTTTTTACAATCTTTGATCTTAATCATTCTTGTTTCCATGACAAGCTACCCCCTCCTATTTTTTATTTGTTGGGACATTTGCCATCCCTTCGCCCATACCTTGCATAAAATCCATCATCATCGATATAGTCGCTCTCGTATCTGGATTTCTCATGGCCTTTCCCATTTGCCAAAGACTTTGATTTTCCTTTTTGCCAACAGATTCCGATGCTCTCTCAAGTCCTTTCGTAATCCCAAATAGCATGGTACGCAATTGCTCCGGATCGATCGTTCCTAAGAAATTGAAGGTGTTGATTCCATTTTTTATGGTCTTGTGCATCTCAGGCTTATTGATTTGCTGAATCGCAATAACGCCTACGTCATTTCGTTTCTCGATTAGTGCTGAAATGGTATCCAGCGCACCCATTTCATGAAGGTTTTTTACGATTCCGATCATGGTCAGGATCGCATCACTATTGTTTGCGATTTCTTTTACAATCGAAGCAACAGCGCCTGCCTGCTCTTCTTCTTGGTTATGGTTCTTCTTTTTAATTTGCTTGATCGCTTTGGCCATATTCATCCCCCCTAAAAAGATCCTGTATAGGTGTAAAATCATCCCGTTTCCATTTTTCTTCCACCCTGACACTGATTTGGGGAATGCGGTTGCCAAAACGGTGGTTGACTTCAGGAAGTGGTGGTTCTCCCTTCAATTCCAGCACCTCCATCTTCACATCCATTTCCTTAAACGCAGGGGTATGTGTCACCTTGTCATGGTAGCTGCTCGTTAATTTGTTGACGGCTTCATTGTCTTCCCGAGTGTTCATTGTCAAATAAAGCTCATTCCCTTTGACTCGGTCGGTAATGATTGCGCGCACTTCAACATTTCCATAGGGTGATGTCAGGCTTACTAATGATCCATCTTCAATATTGCGTTCTTGAGCAAGCTCCAGAGAGATTTCAACCCAAGGGTGCGGGACTTTATGAGTGAGGCCTTCTGATTTATATGTCATGTTGCCTTCATGGAAATGTTCGAGCAAACGGCCGTTATTTAAAAACAGGTCATATTCTTCTCCAGGCTGGAAAGGCTCAGTCCAGTCAACGGCCACTAGTTTTGCTTTGCCATCAGGAAAACCAAATCTTTCCTCGAATAATAGCGGAGTATCAGTCCCATCCGCCGTCACCGGCCATAGCTGGCTATTCCAGCCTTCGAGCCGTTCATAGCTTACACCTGAGAACAATTTCGCAAGACTGGCAGCTTCCTTCATGATTTCACCCGGGTGAGTGTAGGCCCACTTTGCACCCATCAAATTGGCGAGATCCCGGAATATTTCCCAATCAGGCTTTGATTGTCCAAGCGGTTCAAACACTTTATAAAAGCGCTGAATACGGCGTTCCGTATTTACGAACGTGCCGTCCTTTTCAAGGCTTGGCGCCGCCGGAAGTACAACGTCTGCAAACTGTGCAGTTTTACTGAAAAAAATATCCTGCACCACAAAAAAGTCCAGCTTCTCAAGGCATGAATCTACATAGTTTGAATTAGAATCCACCAATGCCATATCCTCACCAAACAAATACAGCGCCTTGAGTTCTCCCTTATGAATTCCCTCTACCATTTGGTGATTATCATATCCCGGCTCCTCTGGCAATGACACGCCCCACGCTTTTTCGTACCGTTCGCGCACCTCCCGATCCTGTACGGGCTCGTAGCCAGGGAACCAAGCGGGCATCGTTCCAAAGTCACAAGCGCCTTGCACATTGTTATGTCCCCTAAGCGGATACGCCCCTGTACCTGTTTTTCCATAGTTGCCAGTGATTAATAGAAGGTTCGAAATCGCTGTGCTTGTGTCGGTCGCGCCCATATGCTGGGTTACGCCCATAGCCCATAGAGCACAGACGGATTTAGCCTCATGGATCATCGCAGCGATTTGAATCATTTCATCTTTCGTTAGCCCTGTACGCTCCTCAGCGTACTCTAACGTGAATTTTTCCAAGGATGTGAGATAATCATCCAGCCCGTTCACTCGGTTTTCCAAGAACTTTTTGTCTTGCCACCCTTGATCAAGGATGTACTTTGTAACGGCGGATATCCAAATGAGATCTGTGCCCGGCTTTGGATGGAGATGAACATCGGCCCGTTCTGCGAGTTCATTCTTTCTTAGATCAGCCACAATCAGCTTTTGCCCATGCAGCTTGTGCGCTCTCTTAATCCTTGTAGACAGGACAGGGTGAGACTCAGCGGGATTGGCTCCCACAACGATCACAAGTTCAGCAGCCGCAATATCCTTAATCGTACCCGCATCACCGCCGATGCCAACAGTCCTCATCAAACCGGCTGTGGCCGGAGACTGGCAGTAACGAGAGCAGTTATCCACATTGTTGGTCCCCATCACGGCACGAGCAAATTTTTGAAAAAGATAATTCTCTTCATTTGAGCACTTGGAGGAGGCGATGTAACCTATGGAATTTGCGCCATGCTGATCCTTGATCTCTGTCAGCTTGCCTGCGATGAGGTTCAATGCTTCTTCCCACGTCGCTTCAACAAATTCTTCTCCCTTACGGATTAAAGGATGTGTCAGCCGTTCTTCGCTGTTCACAAAATCCCAGCCCCATTTACCTTTTACACAGGTTGAGATGCCATTAACAGGAGCTTCTTCAGTCGGTTCAATTTTTAAAATCTCCCTGCCTTTTGTCCATACTTCAAAGCTGCAGCCCACTCCGCAGTAAGTACAAACCGTTTTTGTCCTCTTGATCCGGGCTTTCCTCATGGCTGCTTCCATTTCGGAAATAGCGAAGATTTCTTTGTATCCTGGTTCAACTTCTTTCGTGAGATCGATCATGGGTCCAAGCATATTGGCAGGGATTCCCGTGAGATATCCTGCTTCTCCAAGCATTGATTTTTCCATCAGCGCGTTGCATGGACAAACGTTAACGCAGTGTCCGCAGGAAACGCAGGAAGATTCATCAATGGGTACATCATTATCCCAGATCACACGCGGTGCTTCCCGTTCCCAATCGATGGTCAGCGTCTCATTGACTTGCAAATCCTGGCACGCTTCCACACAACGTCCGCACAAAATACACTGATCCGGTTCGTACCGGTAAAAAGGATGAGAATTGTCTGGCGGATATGGCTTTGCTTCGAATTTGTATTTTTGATGCTCGATCTCCAAATATTCCGCTGTATTATGAACGACACAGTTTCCATTGTTATTATCACAAACCGTGCAATACAGCTCATGGTTCTTCAAAATACGCGACATGGCCTCATACTGGGCATCCTTCACCATTTTGGATAAAGTATCTACTTCCATTCCTGGCTCAGCTTTTGTAGCACAAGCTCTTACCAGTTCGCCTTTAACCTGAACAAAACAGGTATCGCAAGTTTGGATGGTTCCTAGATTAGGATGATAGCAAATACTCGGTATTTCGTAATCCTGAGATTTAGCCACTTCCAAAATGGTTTGTCCCTGTATAGCGTCAAAGTCTTTCCCGTTGATCTTGATTGGGAATTTTTGATTGTCCATTAAACGATTTACCTCATTTCATAGTTTGTTCTGCCTCAACATCATTTCCAATAATGAATAAATTAATAAATTTTTTTTTGGCAGCTGAATATGAAATGTACAGAATGGAAATCTTTCTTATAAATAGGAATGAGAAGGAGTGTTGAAAATGGAGAAAGAAGCTTTATTTTTACATATCAGGTCAATGATTGTTTCCTCAACAAAAGTTCCAAAATGGATGGCGGTCTCCACCGTTAAGGTTGCCGATTTGTATGGTGTAAACCTCATCGAGGTCGAAGAAAGCCTCAATGCCTTGGTAGATGAAGGAAGGCTTAAGAGAGAGAAATTGCAGAATCCTCCCCATTACGAAGTTTATTTGCTGCCATAAGGTTGCTGGACAGTTAATGGTTGCACTGACCAAGTTGTCCAATCCAATTATTTGAAAAAGCGGTTTGATCAGAGTAAACTTAAATAGTTAATAATATTAATTTTTGTCACTATAAAATACATGCTGAGCATGCAATACTTGATCTATTGTGATGATTCCATGAGAAAAATATTTTTCTCTTCGTTTGTCGGTGGGCGAGCCCGGGTTAAACATGAGGACGCCGTTCCTATGATATAGCTTCGGAATATGAGAATGGCCAAAGATAATGCAGTCCACGCTTTCATCCGAAAACGCTGAGATTGCTCTTTTTTCTGTGGTTTGTCTTTTTCCGTGTCCGTGAACAACTCCAAATGTAAATCCTTTAAAATCAAACATTATTTTTTCACTAAGAATGTCTTTCAGCTCCGGATCATCCACGTTTCCGGTCACACCTTTGACGGGTGCATAGAATTGAAGCTGACTGAACAATTCGGGAGTTTCCCAATCGCCGGCATGGACAATGAGATCAGCCGTTTTCAGGTCGGCAAGGAGCCTTCCCGGCAATTTTTTAGACTTTTTAGGCATATGGGTATCAGAAATCACGACAATTCTCATAAAATTTTTCTCCTGATTTTTCAAATTTAGTTGTTCTTTCATAGGGCTTAATCACTAGTTTAATCAACGAAAACGGTTTTTATTTTAATATTCAAAGTTTTCATAATTAATTTATAATAGTTTTTTCCTATAATTTTTGTTGACTACTAAATATTTAGTAAATTAAAATATTTATAGATTAAATAAATTGGAGGCATCAAGATGGAAGCAACAGTTAAAGTGGAGCAAGACGTTCAGCTCCAAACTAAGAAGAAACATCCACCTGGACTTTATTTGCTCTTCTTCACAGAAATGTGGGAGAGGTTCAGCTATTATGGCATGAGAGCCATTCTTGTCCTTTATTTGACTAAATCGCTCATCAGCGGCGGATTAGGAATGAATGAAACACTTGCACTTAGCATTTATGGATTCTTCACCGGTGCTGTTTATTTTACTCCTTTGATCGGCGGTTATTTATCCGACCGTTTTCTTGGCAGAAGGCTCGCCATTACGCTCGGCGGCGTTACCATGGCGCTCGGTAACCTGGTATTGTTCGCAAATCAAAGTAAACCGGCGTTTTACATTGGACTTGCCTTGCTAATTATCGGTAATGGATTCTTTAAACCAAATATCTCAACTCTTGTCGGTGAATTGTATCCGATGAACGATTCTCGCAAAGATGCAGCCTTTACCATTTTCTATATGGGTATCAACATCGGAGCATTCTTCTCCCCATTAGTTGTAGGATTCCTTGCTGAAGACTATTTCAAAACGACGGTCAATGGTGTCGAGCATTTCGGATTTAAATTTGGATTCTTGGCGGCAGCCATCGGAATGATCATCGGACAGCTGTTGTTCAACCTTCTTGGCAATAAATTCTTGGGGGACATCGGCAAAAAGCCAGTCGGTGTTTCACAAAATACCATCAGTGCAGCAGAGAAAAAGAAGCCTCTGACGAAAGCTGAAAAGAGCCGAATTAAAGTTATCTTCATCCTTACATTCTTTGTTATTTTCTTCATGGCTGGTTTTGAACAGGCCGGAAGTTCGTTAACTCTTTATACAGATAAGTTTGTTGATCGAACCGTATTCGGCTGGACCGTGCCAACTTCCTGGTTCCAATCATTGAATCCATTGTTCATCGTAATCTTTGCTCCAATCCTTTCTGTATTATGGGTAAAATTATCAAAATCAAAACGCGGAGACCTGCCGACTCCAGCGAAGATGGCAACAGGTATGATTTTACTTGGCCTCGGATTTGCAGTCCTTGTTCCTGCCCTATTACAAACTGGAACGGATGCATCCTCAGCCGTAAAAGCAAACATGATCTTCATGGTACTGACTTATTTCCTTCATACGATTGGAGAACTTTGCCTCCAGCCGGTAGGTTTATCCATGGTCAGCAAACTCGCACCAGTGAAACTAGCTTCGCTGTTGATGGGTGTTTGGCTTGCCGGTTCTGGATTTGCCAACATCCTTGCTGGACAATTGGCATCTACCACTGAATCTTTAGGATACTTTGAAGTATTCATCCTTATCGGCGGAGCAACCATTTTCCTTGGCCTTGTACTGCTTGGCCTTTCTAGGAAGCTTGTGAAAATGTCAGCTGAATAAATAACAGAACACACAAACAGGCAGCCTGAGTGAAGTGACCCCTAAAAG
>NZ_JBDPNU010000059.1:0-2090 GCF_050468105.1 Fictibacillus sp. NRS-1165 | reverse complement strand
TGTCAAGGCCGGTTATAACTTCCCCAAAATGTCCGGTATAAAAATCCCCAGTTTTCTATTTTTCGAGCTTATCCTTGTTGCGTTTTTCCTTCAGCCGATAGCTTTCACCATTCAGGTTAAAGATGCGTGAATGGTGAAGCAGTCGGTCTAATATGGCTGTTGCGATAACCGGATCGCCGACCATTTCTCCCCATTCACCGAATGATTTATTGGACGTTAAGATAATGGATCCCTTCTCATAACGTCGGGCGATGACCTGGAACAGGTAGTGGGCATCTCCGATATCCAGTTTCATATAGCCCATCTCATCGATAATTAAAAGCCTAGGTTTTACAAAAGAACGTAATTTCTTTTCCAATTTACCATCGGAATCGGCTTTTCTCAGCTGAATAATGAGGTCGTGAGCAGATACAAAATAGGTTTTATACCCTTGAGAAATGGCCTGAAGGCCAATGGACACAGCTAAGTGTGTTTTTCCAATGCCAGGCGGTCCCAGAAAGATAGGATTTTCATGTTCTTTCAAGAAAGAAAGAGTCATTAGTTCTCGAATTCTTCGCTCATCAATCGTGGGCTGGATAGAAAAATTAAACTCATCGATTGTTTTTCTAAACGGCAGCCTCGACAGTTTAAGAAGGGTGGTTGTTGATCGAACTTGTTTTTCAACGACTTCCGCCTCTAATAAACTGAAAAGAAACGAGGAGTATGGTACATTATCTTTAGCTGCTTGATCTGCTAACGCTGACCATTGATCAGCGATAACGGACAAGTTTAGCTTTTGGCAGTACTCCGTAATCTGCTCTTTCATGATTCACCTCTTACGAGGTCATCATAGGCAGACAGAGGACGGGTATTGACCTCTACCGAGGGAACAGAATGCGGGGCGGCAACCACGGCAGTCTGTTTCCTTTTTATTTTTTCAGCCAGAGAAACCACGGTGGTGTGCTGATTCAAGCCTTGAATCTCCGTTCCCTGATGGAATAGACGGATTTTACCGTTCAATGTTTCCTTAATCAATATTTCCTTGCCGGCATATTCCTTTGCCAGGAGCCATCTTTGGCCTTTATACGAGAAGGTGCCATCAAAGTGTGTCTTTCTGTATGTACGATAGCTTGTGTCGTAATCTAGGACAGGTATAGAATGCAGCTTTTCCTCGGACCATTTCACTTGCGGTAACTCTCCTGTTGTTTCATTCTTTTTTCTATTTCCGATTCTGTCGAGCCACCGGGATACCTGATGGTTAATATCCTCAATGGAATCATAAACCGTTCCGACATAAAAATGGTTCGTGATATATTGTATAGCTCGTTCGACTTTTCCTTTTGTTTGAGCCCGGTAGGGCCTACATGCTTTTGGAATGAAATCATAGTAAGAGGCAAATTCTGAAAACCTCTGGTTCCACTTCACTATCCCTTGTTCACGTCCATCGGTTACCGTCCGCATATTATCAAACAATACCGTTCTTGGAATGCCCCCAAAGTACTTAAAACTATGGACTAAGCACTGAAGCACGTGCTCCTGATCTTGGGATAGGGTGAACTCTACATACTTCATCCTTGAGTGGCCTAGTATGGCCACAAACATGGATATTTTGACTTTTTCTCCGTTTAAAATCACCGTTCCAATCTCTTTCCAGTCCACCTGCATCTGTTCTCCTGGCAGAGTTTCATATCTGATGGTGTATTTTTTTCTCGCATTGTCCCGAAAAGGCTTTAAGTAATCTTTCAGGATGGTTTTTCCTCCTTGATAGCCCAGTTGGCGAATTTCATCCAGCAAACGCTCTCCATTAAAAACATGGTCTTCCATCATACGCCTATGTAAGTACTCTTTATAAGCATCGAGCTTGCTTTTTTTCTTTCGGCTCTGCTTCGAAGGAGCAGTTGCAGAGTGGATGTGTTTTCGAATCGTTTTCCGATCCATCTGCAGCTCCCTTGAGATGTCTGATATGCTCATTCCTTTGTTGTACATATCTTTGATCATAAAAAAATCCCCTCTACTTATCATGAACCATGGCTCCTCTCAAACCTATGGTTCTATTTTAGATGGGGAATTTTATTCCGGCTATATTGGGGATTTTAACATCGGCTTTAACA
>NZ_JBDPNU010000058.1:0-16027 GCF_050468105.1 Fictibacillus sp. NRS-1165 | reverse complement strand
TTTTAACATCGGCTTTAACAATTTTCCTATTGCTTTATTTTCCCCTATTTTTTGTTTTTGAATAGGTCTTTTTTTAAGTTGATACTGCAATAAAACTTTTTTATTATCCCCTTTTGCTATAAATAGGTCAGATTTATTCACTTCAAAATTTACCTGTTCATTTAATCCACTGGTAAACTTTAGGTCTTTGTCTAAAACGTAGTCCTTTGTAATTTTCATAAAATCATGTTGAGTTATATGATTAGTTCTAAAATGTGAAAATCCAAAATCAAATAGTTTTACAGTATCTTCATAAGCTGCTTCTGATGATGCGCTTTTAAAGTGACCGCTATAAGCTCAGTACTTCCACGTTTTGCAGAAGTTACAAGTGTGCTACCAGATTCATCAACATATCCATTTTTCCCACCATTAACCCCTTCATATCGCCATAAAAGTTTATTGTGATTATATAAAGTTGTTTTCCATCCTTCACCATTCCACCGAAGCTCCTTGGTACCTACAATTTCGCGAAATGTTTTATTTTTCATGGCATATTGTGTAATCTTTGCCATGTCATATGCTGTAGTCTGATGATTAGGGTCAAATAAGCCATGGGGATTTATAAAATTACTGTTTCTAACGCCGATTTTTTCCTTTGCGGTACGGTTCATTACTTTACTGAAATCCGTTACATTACCTGATACATGTTCAGCTATTGCAATGGCTGCATCATTCCCTGAGTTTATTAATAACCCCTGTAATAACTTTTTTAGTGGCACTTGTTCGCCCTCTTCTAAATATACCCTCGTCCCGTCTACTTCTCGTGCCTTTTTGCTAACCGTCACAGTGTCATTTAAATTACTTCCTTCGATTGCGATAATGGCAGTCAAAATTTTTGTAATGCTAGCTGGATACATTTTTTTTTTGACTTTGTTTTTCAAAAAGGATATCTCCAGTCACGGCATCAATTAGAATCACGGACTCACTCTTTAGATTTTCAACAGTATTTTCTTCAGCAACGGTGGAAAGTGGAAATAGAAACATCAGTAATTCAATAATCAATAAAAATCCTGCTATGAAGATATATCCTAATATTTTTCCCATGCGCTAAACACCTCAAATTAGCTATATGATTTTTTATTTTACCGGTTATTTATCAAGTTTTTATGCAGTGATCATTGATGATAAGGTTCAACTTAAGAAAAGAAATGTAGGGAAAAAAACACAAAACGACTTGAAAATAATAAGTTTTACTAAACAACAGGCAGATCTTCATAAATGAAGATCTGCCTTTACCTTTCCTATTAATTTTCGTCGTTAACTTCTTGTAAATACTGAATTACAAATGGATCGGACTCACACGGCAAGTTAAAGTCCTGCTGATATTGTTCATGTCCTTTTCCTGTAATAAACACCCAATCGCCTTTTTCAGCATAATTCCAAGCATATTGAATCGCCTTAGTACGATCCGGTATGATCAGTATCTCTTTGTCCAGGAATTCCGAACGAAGGTTCTCTAGTTGATTAGTCATCTCATTTTGAGATATACCATTTAAATCATCAAGAGTAAGAATAACTATAGAACTCAAGGAAGTAGAAGATTGAAGAATCTCCTTTCTTTTCGAGCTGTCACGATTCCCTCGAAATCCTAGAATATGAATAATGCGATTAGCTTGTTGCCTTTTGGCGGTTAGCAAACAATATTCAATCGCATCAGCCGTGTGCGCATAATCTACTATGAAGATTGCGCCCCTTTTATGTGTATATCGCTCAAACCTTCCTGGAACTCCTTTAAATGAAGGTAATGTATTATTAATTTTTTCTTGCTTATAGCCCATTTCATGACAAGTTAAGATGGCCGTTAAGGTATTCCATATATTATGCTCGCCTGCAAGCGGAATCTTGACCTGATGGAGAACTTGTTCTATTTGGTATTGGGCAATGGGATGATACTCTGCACAAATCCTCTTTAATTGAAGTTCATCATGAGGATACCTTCCGACTGTATGGGAAGGAACCGACTCTTTTATCAGGAAATCCTGCATTCTTCCTCCCCATTCATTATCAGTCACTACAATAGCCTGTCCATTTGGCTTGAGATGTTGGAATAGTCTAGATTTAACTTGAAAGTAGTCCCACATATTATCATGAAAATCAAGATGGTCATGACTAAGGTTAGTAAAAATAGCGTAATCAAAAAAAATACCTTCAATCCTTTGTTGCTGAATTCCATGAGAAGATACTTCCATAATAACGATTTCGTCCTGACTTATGTCTAATAATCTGTTTAATTCAATCGAATCAGGTGTTGTGTTTTTTGAGTTTAACCTTTGATTATTGACCATATTATGCACAGTACCAATTAAAGAACAGGTTTTACCCATCTTTTCTAATATATGTTTTAACAAAAACGCTGTAGTTGTTTTTCCGTTTGTACCGGTAATTCCAATCATTGTATGTTTTCTGTGGGGGTAGCCATAAAAGCAGTTAGCCAATTCTGCTAAAGCTTTTCTGCTATCGCTTACTCTTATATATGGAACATTTAAATTCCTAATGCGTTGTTCACCCAAAACGGCGACCGCTCCAGCTTCAACGGCCTGGTCAATAAACATATGCCCATCTGCCTCGAACCCTTCAACAGCGATAAATAAATCACCGCTTTTGACCTGTTTAGAGTTCATTTCAATACCTTTTATGTCGGGCAAAGGAGTGTTTGGGGAGTTAGTACCTATGGCTTCTAATAATACTTCCAGTTTCATATACTTGGTGCTCCTTTACTAATGAGCTTTAATTTATTTTACGGTTGTACTGTTACCACTTTTAACAATTTGTTTCCAATCATGTTCGGTTCCTTTATATACATCTTTTTTATAAGTGGCAAATGCGTATTCCTGAGAACGTGAAGGATTTTGTGCTATAAATGCAATCGCATCTTCAGACATCGAAGGAACTTTAATTTGTTTCGTACTTTCATTTTTAAGATTGATTTCACTTAATGTAGCTTTCACTTCAAATCCTCCAACTAATAAAGAATTATTAAAGGTAAAGGAGAGAGCGGTGATTTGTGGTTTACTATATAAAACTTTAAAGGTTTTTCCAAAGTCATTTGAGATCAGAACAGTATCCTTAGTGCTAACGGAAACAACCGAATTTTTATCTGGATGTACTGCCAAACCCGTAGGTTCATCATCTACCCCAGTCATATTGCTTTTTTTCCAAGACTTCGCCCCATCTAATGAATAATAAAGACCTGCAGAGTCCATTTTAGAGTTAGGTTGGGGGGTGTACGCATAAAGAGCATGGTTATTAAAACCAGCTGCAAACAAATGAAAATCCGATTCTCCTTCCAAATCTAACGTGTTCACTGACTTCCCTTTATCACTACTCCTTATTATTCCCAATGGGTTCGGTTTGCTGCTACCCGTAGCGGGATGCCCACTACTATAAAAACCGTCGTTAACCATGGCAAAGCCCATATAATCGTTTTTTTCACCCGGCGCATCCTTCCATTCGCCCGCGCTGAATTCTTTTATTCCATCATGAGCTGGTATCAAAATTTCATTTCCTTTCTTTGTATATCCGATTCCATGAATGTCCTCAAATGAGACGTCAGAACCTTTTTTAGACAGAAAGTAAATACAGATTCCAGCAATAAGTAAAGTCAGTAAAAGAATCCAAATAAACGTGGAAAAGCGATTATGAGTTATTGTTCTTGTATTGTTCTTCAATAAAAATACCCTTCCTTCTCATTAAAAAGAGAAAAAACCTCGGCTGAGGTTTTTCTATTCAGTAATGTTATTTACTTTCCCATTATCCTTATAAAACTGTTTAAAATTTTTGTACTTAATCATGGTCATCATACCAGCTGAAGCGTGGTGTAGGTCATGGCAATGAAACATCCAGTTTCCAGGATTATCAGCTACAAATGCGACTTCATAAGTTTCTCCAGGTTTTACATTCAGTGTATCCTTCTTTAACGGTGCACCTTTTACTGGTTTTCCATTTTTGCTTAATACCTGAAAGAAGTGACCATGTAGATGCATTGGATGATCCGATTTATCCATGCTTGTATTTTTCAGGGTAACCTTTACTTTATCCCCTTTGTTTACTTGTAAATTTTTCGTTTTTGGATATGTTTTATCGTTAATAGTGTAAACCATTTCACCTGACTTCATTTTTGTACCGAGATCCATTGCGTACTCTACATCAAAATTGTCTTTTAAAGACAATACACCAGGCTTTGGTTTACCCAATTGGTCTAACTTTACCTCACCCGAATCCTTTGAATGAGAAATTGGATTATAGTTCCCGGGTTTCCCCTGCACATTAATTCTCATATCCTTTGCTGCCTTCATATCACCGTGGCAATCAATAGTGAAGTTTTCTCCAGTAGAAGTGAATTCGATATCATAACGTTCACCTGGAGCAACTTCCAACACTTTGTTGTTTTGGTCTGATGGCTGATTTACTGGCTGACCATCAACATTTGTAATTTTATATGCTATTGGCACATGTATTTTATGAGACATGTAACCCGCATTAATAAAACGCAGTTTAACTTTTTCTCCTTTTCTTGCAATTAAAGGCTTACTTTTGTCAAACGTTTTGCCGTTTACAGTATAAATATCATAAGAGGACATGTCATGATCCATTCCACCCATGGAAGATGAGTTATCTTCTTTGGATTCGTCCTTGGTATCGTCCATTCCATTCATGTCATCATTTTTTCCCATATCCATGTTGGAATGATTCATACCTTCCATATTGTCTTCCATATCTTTGTTATCTTTACTTTTCTTATCACCACTCATATTCATTCCCGAATGGTCCATGCCTTTCATATCTAAATCTTTCTTTTCTTTAGATTCCCATTCATCAAGGACGAGGGCATAGTCCCGATCATATTTCATGTCTTCTTTTGATTCAACAATAAACGCTCCATATAATCCCTTGTCCACTTGGTTTACACTGTCTTGGTGACTGTGATACCAATAGGTACCAGGAGTATCTGCTACGAATTTATACGTATATTCTTTCCCAGGTTCCACTGCATCCTGTGTTACCCCTGGTATCCCATCTTGTGTGTTAGAAACAGGTACGCCGTGCCAATGAATACTTACGGGCTTAGGAAGAGTATTTTTTAGTGTTACTTTTATTGCCTCCCCTTCCTTGATACGTATCTCCCTACCTGGCACAGATCCATTATATGTCCAAGCATCGATTGTCTTATCTTTTCTTAATTTCCACTTTTGCTCTCTCGCTGTAAGATTTACTTCTCTAACCTTTTTCCCTTCAAGGTTTTCCGCTTTAGCCATTACTTTTGGACCTACTGAAGTTTCAGTTTTGCTACCGCTGTTTTCATTATTGGTAGCTTTATCAGTACAAGCTGCTAAAACAATCAATAATGCTATAAAAACACTAGAAAACAACCATTTTTTAACCACGGTTCTCCCTCCTTATATATAAAATACAAATAAATTGTGCAGATACTGTGGAATTTGTCTGAACTGGCATATACAAAACAGGTTTATTCATAAATTGAATTAACATAATGGACAAGGAGGAAAGCATGTCAATATATATTTTGAGCGTTTTATCTGTGAGTACAGCAATCGTGTTTATATCCACCTTTTTTTGTAAGCCGCTTAAAGAAAATATGAGTCATATGGTGTTTGTTATGGCTTATAGTATGTGTTTTGGGATGGCGATTGGATTTTATTTTGGATTAGTTTTCCAAAAAGATTTACTACTTGCAACTGTGGTTCCTATGTTAGTTAGTGGATTAGTTGGTTTGCTGATGGGACTGAAAGTTCATTTTCATTCCATGATGGAAGGTTTTTTTTCCGGTTTAATGGCCGGAATGATGGGAGCTATGTTATCCGCGATGTTATCAGTCAATCAAGCACATTTTTTAATTATGATAAGCGTCCTTTTAACCGTTGGATTTGGATTTTTATGTTCGTTACATTTTCTATCTAACTCATTGGTTAACTTTGTAGAAAAATACTTTTATCTTTTTTTAATTTCCTGTTGTATCACGTTATTTGTTGTTTATGTAACTTTTCCTGCATCACTTTTAAAGGCTGAGGATTCTTTAGCAAAATCCCCATCAAAACATTTATCTCATTTAAAGGATGAAAAGCGAAAGAAGTCAGTACCTAATTTCAAGGATGAGATACTTGTCAGTTGGAATATAAATATTAACAACAACGAATATCATTCTTCCCAACAAGAACTAAGAAAGAATGTAAAAGTAACGCTTTCATTAACCAACTTCGATTCCATTGAGCATGATATTGAAATTTCTCCGTTTATGTTTGAACCAATCAATAAAGGAAATGAAACAAGTTCATCACACAAACATGGAAAAAATATTGAAAAACAAGAAAATAGTGTTTTTCATCTTCATACAGAACCAGAGAGTTCCAATAAACTCACTTTTGTCCCGAAAAAATCTGGAACGTATCAATATTATTGTACAATACCAGGCCATAAAGAACTCGGTATGATCGGAATCATACGTATTTCTAATTGAAAAAAAAAGAGCAAGTTTATCACTAAACTTGCTCAACTCTATCTGGTATAAATTTCTATAGGATTCTCTTCTTTTTGATTGAAAGTACCTGAAGAAAAATGATACTTCTTTTCAATAAAAATCTGATGCCAAATCATGAAAGTAAACACGGTCCAAAGTTTACGGCTATTATCTTTCTTACCCAATTGGTGTTCCTTCAATAAATTCAACAAATAAACCTTGTCAAACAGATACTCAGTCTCACTTTGATTAATTAAAAGGTAGGCCCAATCAGATAATTCATTTTTAAGCCAATGTCTTATAGGGACCGGAAAACCTAACTTTTTACGATATAAAACCGAATTAGGCACGATACCTTCCATCGCTTTTCTTAAAGTGTACTTCGTCGTTTTATTCGCTATGGTTCTAGATGGATCAAGCTTAGAAGCAATTTTAAATACCTCTTTATCTAAAAACGGAACCCTGAGTTCCAGCGAATTGGCCATTGTCATCTTATCCGCTTTTACTAAAATGTCTCCGCGTAGCCAAGTATGCATATCAATGTACTGCATTTTATGCACATCTTGATAATGATCAACTTGTTGATAAAGGGATTTGGTTATATTTTGATAACCCCATTCTTGTTTATATCCCTTTAAGATCGTTCTTTTTTCTTCTTCAGTAAACATCTTAGCATTTCCGACGTATCTTTCTTCTAAGCTCATCGTACCACGTTCAAGAAAGCTTTTTCCTCTCGTAGAATCTGGCAAAAGTTTAGCTAATTTTGAAATTGCAGTGTTTATATCATTGGGCAGATAATTAAAGTATTTTAAAGAATAAGGTTCGTGGTATATATTGTAACCCCCAAACAGTTCGTCTGCGCCTTCACCAGATAAAACCACAGTAACATGCTTCCTTGCTTCTCTTGCCACAAAATAAAGGGGTATAGCAGCAGGATCTGCCACAGGTTCATCTAAATGCCAAATAATTTTAGGCAATTCCATAATAAACTCCTCAGGTTTAACGATATGGTGAATATTTTCTACATTTAATTCAGCCGCTGTTTGCTTGGCAACATCAACTTCACTATAACCGTCACGATCAAATCCTACAGTAAAAGTTTTCAGGTTTGGATGAAATTCCTTAGCAAGCGCAACAATACTCGATGAATCGATTCCTCCTGATAAGAAAGCACCTATTGGAACGTCGCTTCGCATATGGATTTTCACAGAGTCACGTAAAGTGTCCCGTATTTCTTGAATTTGCAGATGTAACGGCTGATTCTTTGGATTAAACCTAGGTTCCCAATATTTTTTTATTTTCATGGATTGTCCTATTTTTTTGGTAAAGAAGTGACCCGGTTCTAACCGCTTAATCTTACGTGATAAGGTATGGGGTTCAGGAACGTATTGGAAGGTAAGGTAATGTTGTAGCGCTTCTTTATTCAGTTCTCCACCAGTAGAGGCAAGGAGTATACTTTTCTTTTCTGAGGCACAGTAAAACTTATCCTGCTCCTCTAAATAAAAAAATGGTTTTATGCCAAAGGTGTCTCTGGCACCAAATAACTCCTCTTTTTCTTTATCCCATATAATAAAACTAAACATTCCTCTTAAATCATTAACTGCTTTTTCTCGTTTGTAACTATATAAAGCGAGTATAACTTCCGTATCTGATGCTGTTTGAAAACTATAGCCTATGTCTTTTAATTCGTCTCTTAATTCAAGATAGTTGTAAATCTCACCATTAAAAACAATCCAGAATCGATCATCCTCATAACCCAGAGGCTGTTGGCCGTTTTCAATATCGATAATACTTAACCTTCTAAATCCTAATCGTACGTGATCGTCAAAATAATAACCCACGTCATCTGGTCCTCTATATGAAATGATGTTGGTCATATTCATGAATTGTTGAACATCATCATTATTACACTGCATGGGAGAACTGCCTAATAGACCTATAAAACCGCACATGACAAAACCCACCTTTTTCAAATATACTCTAATAAAAAAATCTATTAAAAACCTGCTAAATAAACATTGTTGTAAAATATCTACATTTTTTAACTCCCACCTGCTTAATAAATGTTAGAAAGTCTTAAAAATGAGTTTGTGGACGAAACCCCATTTCAGAAAACTTAAAAATGCTAATAAGAAGAAAGAAGGGACTATCTCTCTTTCTTCCTTCTTTTTTATAACAGAAAAATATGCATATTTTATGAAAGGCTGAATACCAAAAAAGGACCCATAAATGGGTCCATATCAGGTGTCTAGCCTTATGAATAAAATGCAGAAAGCAAAAAAATGCGTAATTGGATGAGCTATTTGGTTGGGGCTTTGATTACCAGTATTGGAATCTTGACAACTTGTAGCAATGGTTTTTTTATGCCTGTAGCGAGGAGAATATGTCTGTATGCATCAGGGGGAACTTCATAAACTTCTTAGTGCTCTCCTGTACCTTAGTCTAAAGTTATTTGAATTCCCACTTATATCCCAAACCCCAAACTGTTTTAAGATAATCATTAATTGGAAACCCTACTTTCCTAAACTTTTCACGGATATTTCTAACATGAGAGTCAATAGTCCTCCCCTCTGTTTCTGAATCAATCCCCCAGATTATCTCTATTAATTGTTCTCTATTAAAAACTCTTCTCGGGAATTTGATTAAAAGATGAATCATTTCAAATTCCTTTGGAGTGAGTGTAATAGGCTCATTTTTATAGGTAATGAGATGGCGTTTTTCTTCAATTACCAACCCCTCAACGACAAAACCATTTGATGAGTTGAAATTATTCCTTCTTAACACTGCCTCTATTCTGGCAAGTAATACATCTTCATCAAATGGCTTGATAATATAATCATCCGCTCCTAGCTTTAATCCTTTTACCATATCCAGTTTTTGACTTCTCGCCGTCAACATAATGATAGGTACTTGAGACCATTCACGGATTAATTGGCAAGTTTCCCATCCATCCATGCCAGGCATCATTATATCCAGTAAAACTAAGTGAATGGATTCTTTTTTTATGATTGAAACTGCTTCTTCTCCAGAATGTGCTTTATATACTTCATAAGCAGTAGGTGGCAAATACAGTGAGATCAGTTCTACCATGCGTTCTTCATCATCTACAATCAGTACTTTTTTCATCATCTTCTTACCTCCTTACTCATCAGGATTGTCATTGTTGTACCTTGTCCTAATTGGCTTGTGACTGTAATTTTCCCATCATGAAGTTCAACAATTTCTTTAGCTATCGCCAAACCAAGTCCTGAACCGCCTTTTTCTCTAGAACGGGATTTTTCCACACGATACAATCTTTCCCAAATAAACGGTAACTCTTCCTTAGGTATTCCTTCCCCTTGATCAATGACCTGAATTAAAAGATGATCTTTACTGTCACTCACTTTTACAATAACGCCAGTGCCAGCCGCAGAGTGTTTTAATGCATTATCTAACAGAATAAGAATAACTTGGGCAATACGCTTATCATCTATCTTCAATCTGTAATCCCCGTCAGTAACAAAATCTAAAGTCACTTTTTTTGAAGAAAAGGCGGGTTTGATATTATCTATTACTTTTCTGATTAATTGGGTTATCGAAACCTCTTTCTTGTTAATTAGAAATTGTGTTTGATCCATTTTTGCTAGTTCAAAAAGATCTTCAATAAGTTTTGTTAAGTTCTCAGCCTCTTCATCGATAATATTTAAGTATTTTTCTCGTTCATCTTTACTTAAAAGTGGCCGTTGAGCAACGTGAGTGTATCCCTTAATATATGTCAAAGGTGTTCTCAATTCATGTGAGATATTTGCCAAAAACTCTTTTCTTTCTCTTTGTAACCGGTACAATTCTTCAGACAAACTTGTAATCTCTAAAGCAAGTTCACCTAATTCATCGTTTCGGTTTATATCTAAAGAAACCTTGTGATAACCCCGGCTTAACTTTTGGGTAGTTTTTTTCATTCTAATTAATGGTTTGGTAATGGTCCTCGATAAAAATATCACCGTAATAATAGAAATTATCAATGAAATCAAACTTACATTTATAATTTCATCTTTAAGATGTCGATTCATGTCTTGAATAAAACGAGTATCCAGGAACATATATACATAGGCTTTGTGTTTTCCATTAATGACGATAGGCGATACAGATGCAAAATAAGCTTTATCCTGCCAGTCACTTTCGATTAAAACTCCATGGTGTGTAACATTAATTTTTTTATTGAGGATATCTTTCATTTTAGAATCAATTTCACTAGAGCTTCTAAGAATATTCCTATGTGTGTCAGTAATCACAACCTTTGTTGTTGCCTGTTGTTCCATTAGGGCAACATGGTGCAACGTAAGATCATCGAATTTTTTCTCTAATACATCCCGATGGTTATTACCACGTGAAATCAGTTCTTGTGTTTCTTCATTTATTCGACTATTTAGCAATGCCTGATACAAAAGTACAAAAATAACTAATTCAAGCAACAATAAAATG
The DNA here is from genome assembly GCF_050468105.1 of Fictibacillus sp. NRS-1165. Classification (NCBI taxonomy): domain Bacteria; kingdom Bacillati; phylum Bacillota; class Bacilli; order Caryophanales; family Fictibacillaceae; genus Fictibacillus; species Fictibacillus sp. NRS-1165. Next base: position 5,052 of record NZ_JBDPNU010000058.1, on the reverse strand, counting down.
ACAAGGAATAAACTTCCCAATTTCATAGCAAGTCTCATTTTTTGTCTCCTGCTAGAACCAATAAACCAGAGTATCCATTACACCAAAAGGATAATTAAGGTTCCAAATATTTGTTGAACAATACGACCGTATCTTCTACCCTTTTTCATAATTGCCCCACATAGGCCAAAATAACCGATGAGTCCTATAAAACCCAGAAAAGGAATAGCAGTATCTATAGAAAAAATGCCTGCAAGAATGGCTCCATAGGAAGTGAATAAAACTAACGGCATCAGTAAAATAAAAAATAATGAGAACATAGTCGGACAAAATCCTAATGAAAAAGATTTCCTTAATGCGTCCACTTCATTTTTAAAATTACCAACAGATAAAAACCTATTACTATCAATAATGGACCAGGTGTCTTTCTCGTTGAGGATTGGTATCAAGGAGGTTTGAAATTTGCTTAGCCATTCTTCTAGACTCAGGTTTAATTAAATCACTTCCTGAATCAAATAATATGTCATTTAGGATAACTATGTGTAATGCTTCTTTCGTCAATTTTGTATGTAGCTTCCCTTGTAAATTATGGAGATTAATATATCGGTTGATCTGTTTTTGCAAAGTTTTCAAATCATTTGCCGAATCTACTAACCCTTTCATTTCGTCTCTTTCAGTATTATTACATACTAAAACGGGACTTGGTGGACGGTTTTCTTGAATGCCCTTACTCCCCAGCATGAGGTTAAACGTGTTCGTCATCTCTTTAAATTTAGTCTTATCTATATCACTCATTGCGAAAAGTACTATGAATAGAGATAGTAATAGAGTCAACATATCCGAATATGGAATTAACCACGTTTCGTCTATCTTATCTTCTTCTTTTTTTTAGGCATAATCCAAGCTCCCTTTATTGTTTCTCATATTGTACCTAAGAAATATGGATTTTTTTTGCATGGGGAATAAAACTTTTTATTGTAAGTTTGAATCACTTATTTTTTATAAGTTTTTTACAACCAAATAAGCTAAATAAAGGCTAACTATTATTAGTAATAATTTACCGATCCATGTAAATTGCAATATTTGGTGCACCGAAAAAGCCTCTAACAATAAAGCAGGAAGTTTTCCTATAACGGTAGTAACAGCAAAAAGAGCTATTGTCGCTTTACTCATGGCTGCAGCTAAAGTGACTAACCCAGAAGGAACAAAAGGGAGCAATCGCAAACTTAAAATGAAATAAAACAAATTCTTACCTTCTGCATTAATTAACTTCTTTAAGCCTCTATAACGATACAATAAAGAGCGATCGAATTTGTTCACACCTTTTCGATATAACCAAAAAGAAACAATGGCTCCAGCAACTTCCCCCAAAAAAGAAATGGAGGTTCCTGTCCAAAACCCAAAAAAGAGAATATTTGCTCCCGTCAAAAAGACACTAGGAACTAAGCCTAAAATAGCAATTATTATGTTCAACACGATACTGATAACTACTGAGACTGACTGGTATTCATTAAATAATCTTATGATTGCCTCTTGCCATTCCATCATTAATTCTTCACCTATCCGCGCGTTTCTTCTGTATTTGGATCTATCAATATAAATAAAAATATAAATTAAGACGCTAGCGTTCTACAATGATCGATAATTATAGCTATTGAAAGCTCAAAATATTATCATCTGTAGCAAACACATTGCTGTAATTATGTACTACTAAAAAAATATGCAGTTTTTCTGGAGTTTTATAAAACCTGTTTACTTGAAATATCAACGGGAACACTAAACACGAAATATAATCTAAAGGAAAGGGATTGAAAAAAATGCATGAAAATTTTCAACAATGTATTGATGAATGTTTAGCCTTCAATAAAAAACATAAAAATAAATAGCTTCTTCATAATTAATCCACCCTTCTATGAAACTAGCATATCAGAGTGGTCAATCCTAATACATTCTTAGTGAATCATTATGTAAGTTTCTATTTAAGGTAAAAGTAGCAGAATCATGTTTCCTTTACACCTTTTAATTTAGCTTACAGACATGAATTGCTACCTTTTCCTACTTGTATATACCATTTATTCCCTATGATTTTCATCCCTTCCACCTACCATTAAATATCGCCTTTTTCCTTATGACCCAAAGACTTGTAAACCCGCTTGAGTATTAACAATTAAATGATCCAATATTTCATACCGAGCATCTTACCTAAGACTGTAATATCCCTTCTGGACCTCCATTATAAAAGCAGAGTTTCCAGCTGTTTTCTCTATTTTCTAGCTACAACCCAATAAAAACCGTTTGATTAGTCAATGAAATGCTCGGTATCTAATTCAGAATATCCCACTTCTTTTAGTAAGCTTGGCTTTCGAGGTTGGTTAGCTAAATAAGTTTTTAAACCCATCACTACCCCTCCTAAGCTTCTTAGTTCCTGTAATAAAGATAAGTTTCGTAAACTAAGCAAACATGACAGAAAAACAGTTTTCGAAGTGCTAAAAACAGTCTTATAAATTTATCGCCATGGCAGAGAACAATGATGTGTTGTAGCGAGCTGTATTATTAATCAGCAATATCCCATACTCGAATGGACAGATCTTAGCAACACAGAACTCTTCTCTACACCGACTTTTTAAAGAAAAATAAAAAAGGAAGGGTTAAAACCCTTCCTCGAGATTATAGGTATCCTTTTTCTTTCAGACTGGTGTATTCGGCCTTCGCATTTATAATCAAATGATCCAGAACTTCAATACCGATGAGCTTTCCGGCGGCTACGAGCCGTCCAGTGACTTCGATATCTTCACGGGAAGGCATCGTGTCCTGACTCGGATGTTGATGATAGACGAGAATGGAAGAGGCATTATTCAAGATCGCTGATTTAAAGACTTCTCTTGGATGAACGATACTGGAATTTAGAGCCCCGACATGGCACCGATGAACGGCGATTACTCGGTTTTTGGTATTCAGGCACATCACGAAGAAGACTTCGCGATCATCCTCACCGATGAATAAAGCAGCCACCCTCGCACCATCCTGGGGAGAACGGACCAGGTATTGTTCTCCTCCTTCAAGTTCTGAAATCACTTGCTTGATGCGTTGAATTTCGTAAACAGCTTCCATACATTAACAGCTCCCTTCTTTGTTTGAAGGAGCAGAAATCTTTGTGAAAAGAACGGTCAAGGGGCCTGAAGTTTGTGAAGTTTTTTGAAAGACTTCCTCAAAAAAGTTCACAAAGTTTGCGAAGCGAATGCGCAGCATCCCTTGAAGGTTCTCATGAGCAAACGATTATACTGGGAAGAACAAAGAAGAGGATTATCTATGGCTAGAACGCCCAAACCACAACCATGTGAATAGCAAAAGTGTATATTAATAAAATTAATGATGAATAAAACTGCAAAATTATAGGACGTACTGCTTGTTTTCATTTAACATTCGCGGTTATAATAATAAATAATGACATATATTAAAAAAGACCGCTGGTGCTACCAACACCAACGGTCATACAATAGTAGGTTCCCTGCAAGGGGGATCGACGTTAAGGTAGAAATAATCCACCGGAGCCGTTAACTCAAGGGTGGGTTATTTTTTTTGGTTGAATGACAGCACGATACGATAAAGCCTGCAAACGCAATTGCAAACATCAACGCTTCATATACTGACATCAGCACCACCCTCTTCCTTTGGGGATGAATGCCGACCACCCTTGAGAAATCCTGTTCTATTGTATTTTTATATTATACCATTTTCTTCATTATTTTTTGAAAATTAAGTAAGCTAAAAGAGCAATAATTTACTTAAGGTATCCATACACCTATTTGAATTCTTGGATATCCTCAGGGGCTAGTTTAAGGGTTCAGCATTTAATTGCTGAAAACGATTCACCAGCCATTTGCTCCCCTCTTTCTGTAAATACACTTCCAATGTGATCTTTGACAATTCCTTTTGGCCATTAGCTAGTGAAATCATGGTTTCTTCAAATGTGACGATTGCACTGCCGTTTTCACCTTGTAAACGTGTATAAACCGTAGAATCTCCAATTTCATGCTCATATTGATACTTCTCATCTCTTTCTGCTTCAGGAAAATACTTTTGGAACATGTCCTGTGTAAGTACCTCTTTTGCTTTTTCACGCCGTTCATTCAACTGATCCTTTTTTACTTGGTAAAGAGATTGAACAAAAACATTTACACTTTCTTCAATATTTTTGTCTTCTGATTGAATAGTCTGGCGGCTTTCTTGTTGTTTGTTGGCTTTCAACAACGTAATCTGGTCTTTTTGCCTTTTAACCTTATGAGTTAATGAATCGATCATTGTGGCTTGGTCATCGATGGTTCGGAAACCAAACCATACTGTTGCGATGATAAAGATCGCTACCATTAAAAGACCCGTTTTTATCAAAAACTCCTGTTTCATTTTCATCACCTTCCTCTAAAGTCCTAAAACAGATTGAGGATTGAGATGGCCGCCCCATTCAGAAGTTTTGACCTCAAAGTGCAAATGTGGTCCGGTTGAATGCCCTGTGCTCCCGCACACTCCAATTTGTTGTCCTTCCTTTATAGCTTGTCCCTTTCTTACATTGGTTTCGAATAAATGAGCATAGCCGGTATAAAGTCCTTTCCCATGTTGCAGGATGACGAGGTTACCATAACCGGGAGCTCCATTCTTGTTTTTGTGAAATTCAGAGTAGATCACCTTACCCTGACGTGCAGCATAAATGGGCGTTACCCTATTTATACAGCCAAAATCCAAACCTTTATGGTTCTTCTTGGTTCCATCAGACCAAGTTCTCGTTCCAAATCCACTTGTTACCTCAACTGCTCCTTCAATAGGTGTTGTCCATTTTCCTTTTCCTTGCACTGGAGAAGTAAAGTCATAATACTTTAGGACGGCATCTACATATCCAACGTCACCATAGCAGGCATTAACGGGAACTGCTTCCGGACGAATACAGTGGTAAATACCCGTATGTGCGAGCTTCTGATATTGTCTTTTGGAAAAATTCATGGCAAGTTCCTTGGTGTAATGACCGCCTCTTTGGTTCACGTAATCTATAAATCCTCCACCGAATAGTGATAGGTAGGG
>NZ_JBDPNU010000057.1:0-3112 GCF_050468105.1 Fictibacillus sp. NRS-1165 | reverse complement strand
CTATGGAACTGGTGAGATCGGCCAAACGGCTGCGAAGATTTTCTGAGGATTGGGGATGGAAGTATATGGGGTGTCGTTAAGAGGGAAGAACAAAGAATATTTTAAAGAGGTCTTGACTGTAGCTTCTCATTTCTCGCGGTTACAAGAAATGAATTATGTCATTAATACGTTACCCCTGACGGACCAAACAGCCCATTTCTTTGATGGACGAATCTTTCATCATTTAACTGATGCAGGTTTTATAAACGTAGGAAGAGGTGCATCGGTTGATGATCATGCGCTGATTCAGGCTTTAAATCAAGGTCAAATCAGTTTTGCTGTGCTCGATGTATTTAATCATGAGCCCCTGCCAGAAGACCACCCATTTTGGCATCATCCCGATGTTCATATCACCCCCCATATCTCAGCAGTCACCACACCTGAGGAGGGCGCAGCCTGTTATGTGGAAACACTTAAAAGAATCGAAGGTAACAGGGTGCTTCAGAATAAGGTGGATTTTAAAAGAGGGTATTAAAAAATCTGCCAAAACTGGACAGCAGGTAAGGGAAGGAAAAAGGCCCGCTTCGAATGTCGGCCTTTTTCTTATACAACGATTATTCCTTGTCTCTATTTTCTGGTCGAGTATGTGGACTGATTTCTTCTGATGCTTCTGTCTGAAATTGCATTCTATTAGGAGCATCAGATCTGTTTTTTAGTACCTCTCTAGAAACATATTTATGGTAAAAATATTCAACAATTGCGATTCCTAAAGAGGCAATAAAGGAATTAAAAAACGTGTTTTCTTGATACGTCATCGTTTCACTCATACTCCAAATAACAGCAAAAGCTAATACAAAATCAGATACAGTTGCCACCGTATTATTTGTCCTGGGCAATATTGTTAAATCACCCAAAGCGTAAGCCACTACTGTTAAAACGAGAGAAATGGTAAATATATCCCGAAAAGATACATCATCTACGAATCCTAAGACAATGTACAAAATAGCAAAACTTGCAATGAATTTTATTAATAATGCTCTAAGATGTCTCAAATGGTTCACCCCCTTATGGAATTATTATCCCTTCTCCTTTTATATGTAATTCATGAATTGGCAAATTTACATAGCTTCAAACGAACGTGCTTTCTTCAATAATACATCTATAATCCCAAGATATTGATGAAAAACCATGGAAATGGGTGTTATAAAAAATCTGTAATTTCGAGTGCTGTCCTTTTTTAAACAGTTCTTCTACGTTGCATTAACTACGTTGGATAGACAAATGCCATTTTTAATGATGGATTATAGTATCACGTGCCCTTATATTTAATAAAAAAAGACAGAGGTATTTCTCTGTCTTTTTTACTTGCGTATTGCTGTTACAGGGCCAGCTAGCTGAAGGGGCAGGATTAAAAAAATTGTAACCTATTACACCTATACCGAGGTAGAGGTGCTTCTGAATTTTTCGTGCCTTTTAGTACTTGTATTCTTCCAATTCGACTTCCAAGCGATTGCCATAGCGATCAGGAGGAAGATTCCCGTTATGAGAAAGACAGTATGGATCGTGAAAATTCCACCGATAAAACCTCCCAGGACGGGACCGAGCATCCCTCCGATCTGATTAGCGGTTTGATTGAGTCCGAAGGCTCTGCCTCTAAAGTCATCTGGTGTGAGTTTAACAACCAGACCATTTAATGCAGGGAAGACCGCGCAGAAGAAGATGCCGAAAATAAATCGTATGATGGAGAATCCCCATATATCGTGAAACAAAATCTGTGCTACCGTGCCAATTCCGCCGCCGCATAACCCAATAATCAAAATCGTCCGGAACCCGATTTTATCTGCTAATCTACCCCAGAACGCTCCAAATAAAATACTTGCAATACCAGGCAGTGAAAAGATCACACCTGCCAGGAATGAAATATTCTCGACAGAGCCGCCTAATTTTTTTATGTATAAAGGCAGGACAGGCTCAATGGTCATTAGCGAGCAAACAGTCACCATCGTTAATAACAGGACCAACATAAATGGGCGGTTAGCTCTCGCTGTACGTATATCATTAATGACCGATCCTCTCGTTGTACATGGGGTGAAATTATCCTCAGTTACCATATAGATGACGAGAATCGTTGATAATAGCACCAATAGTCCTCCGCTGGCAAACGACCAGCGGTTTCCGACTAACGTGGAAATACCGCCACCGAGCAGAGGTCCAATGATACCGCCAGAAGCCGTTGCTGTTGATATCATGGCCAGTGCATAACCTACATTCTTCTTTGGTGTATTCGTACCAATTAGAGCGATGGCTCCTGGAATGAATCCCGTCAGAAGCCCCTGCATGATCCGCAGAAGCAGCAATTCATAGGGATTGTTCACAAAGGCGGTAAGCGTATAAATGACAAAAAGAGAAAAACCAGCTCTAATGATCATCGGCTTTCTTCCATATTTGTCCGCTAACATGCCCCAATAAGGTGAGGAGATGGCACCTGCCAAAAATGCTGCACTGAATAATACTCCAGCCCAAATTTCAGTGTGCTGGTGAACACCGATCTGTAGAAGAAACAGAGGCAAAAAGGGGATAACCATAGTATAACTGGCCGAAGTGAAAAAAACTCCGATCCATAAAACCCACATATTTCTCTTCCATCGTTCCATCCGTCATCACTTCCTTACAATTTTCATGTAGGTTAATATTTAGCAATTATAACATTAAAGATAGTGGAATAATGGAAAGAATTGAGTGTTTTCCAAAAAAGGGGTGGAACAAAAAAAGACGGATGATGCTCCGTCATTTCGCTCCTAACCTGGAAGTATTAATTTGTAAGTCCCTGAGAAACAATCTTTACGGTTACCTTAGTTTCTATCGGAATCTTTGGATAAATCTTTTTCCACTCCATGGCTTTCCATTCATTATAATAGTAGGAGTTCACTCTGCGGCCGATACAGAAAACATCTGAATTTGCCTCTTGCATCTTTTTAACCGTCTCTTGTGCTAGTCCATTTAACTTCTGAGAAAGTTGATGTTCTTACTTGTTTACTTTTTTCCTATCATCAAGATGATCCACGGGATACTCTTCAATTCCCACATCCATGGATAAATGAATGGAGGCGGACACTTTAGAGCGAGAGGCGAC
>NZ_JBDPNU010000056.1:0-86183 GCF_050468105.1 Fictibacillus sp. NRS-1165 | reverse complement strand
GTTTGTCGACGTTCTGAAAGCCCGCAGTTTCTGCGGGCTTTTTTGTCTGTTTATATTTTAGCGATGAAAAGCTCTGTACTGAATGGAATTATCGATGATCGTGTAAAGGACTTTTGCTTCGAGAATGAGTTCCGGGCCACCAGTAAGGATATCCTTGTCCAGCACCGTAAAATCTGCATCAAATCCAGCTTCAATCCTTCCTCTTGAATGCTCTTTATTGATCGCGTAGGCACCTCCTTTTGTATAGAGCTCAACGGCTTGGTAGGCTGTGAGCTTTTCTTCTTTCTGATAGCCTTCATGGGTTTCACCCGGTTTTCTTCTAGTAACTGCCGCATAGATGCCCTCTAATGGATTTACCGCCTCGATCGGAGCATCTGATCCTCCTGCACAATGGAGGCCATGGTCCAATAAAGTCTTCCAAGCCAGAGCATAAGGAATACGTTCCAGGCCTAACCGTTCGATGAGCCATGGAAAATCAGAAGGAACAAAGCTTGGCTGGATGTCAATGACGATCGGAAGCTGCTTCATCTGCTCAATCAGATCCGGCCGGACGAGCCCCGCATGAATGATTCTGTCCCGCTCTTCGGTTACGGCGGGATGGGAACGGATCGCTTCCAGGGTATACTCTAAAGATAAATCTCCTATCGTATGAACAGCGACAGCCATGTTAAGTGTTCTTGCTTTTTTTACGAGATCCTTTAACTCCTCGGGCTGATGGATGGCTACTCCTGATATATCCGGCGCATCATTGTAGGGTCTGCTTAATAGTGCGGTTCGGCCTCCGAATGCGCCATCACTGAAGATTTTCATAGCTCCAAACTCAATATACGGAGATTCATTTTTTGAAAAATTGGACTGGCGATAATCACTGGCCACACTATGATGAACAAGCAGATGGGCCTTGAATTTTACAGAATCTCCATTCAGCACTTCCTTGAATGCGGATGCTGTTTTCTCAAACCCCCCATAATACCCCAAGTCTTCAGTATGTCCCCCGGTAAGCCCCAGCGAGATCAGATCATGAACAGATGCAGCCAATGCATTCGATATGTATTCTTCGGTTACTGTGGGCACAGCCTTTTTAACGAGGTCTGCAGCGCTGTCTAAAAGGTATCCTGTTGCCTCGCCGTTTTCATCACGGACGATAATGCCTCCCGGGGGATTTTCTGTCTCTTTCGTAATCCCTGCCAGTTCCAAGGCTTTGCTGTTTGCCAAAAAAGCATGGCGGCACACACGTGAAAGGAGCATAGGATGCTGTGGAACCAGCTCATCAAGCTCGAGTCTATGAAAAATTTTTCTGTCCAGAAAATTATTTTCATTCCATCCATCACCAATGATCCAATTTCCTGGATATTCTTTTTCTGCTTCGCTTTTTAGAAAACCCCCCATCTCTTCTGCTGAAGTAAAATGAGAGAGATCCCGTCTGAGCAGTTTCTCTCCATGTCCAATGATGTGAAGATGGCTGTCAACAAAACCTGGAAACATCGTAGCGCCACCCAGATCAATGGTAGATTCCAATTGATCTCCGTACTTTTTTAGCAGCGACTGTACTGTTCCTGTCTCTGTGATGGTCTTTCCTTCCACATAGACCGCTTCTACAGTCTCACCTTCTTGCACAAGCGTATATATGTTGCCATTACAATATAAAGTTCCCATGCCACACCTCTTTAACTAGTGAAATGAACCATCTATTTTCGAATATAAAAAGGCAGGCCTTTTTGCCTGCCCTCATTATTAACTGCCTTTTACTTCTTTTTGGCGCAGTTCGATGCGACGTATTTTTCCGGATGTCGTTTTTGGCAGATCAGAAACAAATTCTATACGGCGGGGGTATTTATATGGAGCGGTTAATGACTTCACATGCTCCTGCAAATCCTTTATTAAGCCTTCCTCAACCTGCAGTTTCTCATCCTTCAGCACCACATAAGCTTTTACGATATGGCCTCTGATCTCATCAGGGCTGGCTACAACCGCACATTCTTTGACAGCCGGGTGTTTAACCAGCGCATCTTCCACCTCGAATGGTCCGATCGTATAGCCTGAACTGATAATAATATCATCGCTCCTGCCTTCAAACCAGAAATATCCATCAGCGTCTTTCTTCGCTTTGTCACCCGTTAGGTAATACTCGCCCCGGAACGCACGTTTCGTTCTTTCCGGATCCTTATAATAGGTTTTAAAAAGGGATGGTGAACTTTGATGCACAGCGATATCCCCAACCTCGTCGATTCCGGCGGGCACCCCATCCTCATTGATGATGTCCACTCGGTTCCCTGGTGTCGGTTTTCCCATGGAACCCGGGCGAAGCTCCATTCCGTCCATCATCCCGACAAGAAGCGTATTTTCCGTTTGACCATAGCCATCCCTAACGGTCACATTGAAACAGCGGACAAATGTATCGATCACTTCACGGTTCAGCGGCTCGCCTGCAGAAACCGCACTGCGCAAATGAGGCAGCGAGTACTTTTCCAGACCATCCGCTTTTGCCATCAGGCGATATTCGGTCGGTGTACAGCACAGAACAGAAATTTCTTGTTCCTGCAATAAATGGAGGTATGTTGAAGGATCAAATTTTCCGCTATATACAAAGCCGGTTGCTCCACAGCCTAACACCGAAACAAAGGGGCTCCATATCCACTTTTGCCAGCCAGGACCTGCGGTTGCCCACACTTTATCCCCTTCTTTTATGCCCAGCCACCCTTTTGCAGCTGTCCTTAAATGGGCAAAGGCCCAGCCGTGTGTATGGACAGCACCTTTTGGCTGCCCTGTCGTTCCGGATGTATAGGATAAAAAGGCCATATCCTCCTTTTCTGTCCTCTCCCCTTCATAGAAACCGCTTTCATTCAAGGATAAGTCATCAAGTGACGACCATCCGGTCAAGCATCCGCCTACAGATAGTTTGTGTTGGAGTGAAGGCAAATCTTCCTCGATGGCATCGATACTGGCAACAAAAGCAAGGTCAGAAATAACCGCCTTTGCTTCACTGTGGCTGATCCGATAGCTTAAATCCTTTGGCCGAAGCATCTCTGAAGATGGGATAACGACGATACCGGCTTTCAGGCATGCCAGATATACGACATACGTTTCTATCTTTCGGGGCATCACAACAAGCGTTCTGTCCCCTTTAGACAAGCCGAGCTTTTTAAGCGCATTTGCCGTTTTGTTGCATGCCTCGAAAAGATCTTTGTAGGTCACTTCCTTGATGACCCCTCGATCATCTTTCCAGATCAATGCTTTTCGAGACGAATCGTGTGCGAATTGCTCCATTTCCTCTGTTACATTATAGATGGGCGGTGCTTGTAATTCCAAAAGATTGTCCATTACCAAAATCCTCCTCTATATGTATGCTGCAAACCTGATTCTTCAACTCTAGTATACCTTATTCTTTTAATATTTTTAACATTACGAATTGAGACTGATGAAACATAAAACAGGAGCGGGCTGCTGCCCGCTCCTGTTTTACATATTAAAATAAGTCCTCAAATTCCTTTGATTCTTTTTGTTCTTCAAAAGAAATGGTTTCTATTGTGGATAAAGCCTCTTCGATCAGCTCTTCCATGTTGTCGATGTTTTGCTCAAAGTGGTTGGCTTTGTCCCGTTTTGGTTTTGTTTTAGGGGCGGCCGGCACAAAAATGGTGCAGCAGTCCTCATACGGACGAATGGAAATATCATAAGTTCCGATCTTCTGTGATATATCAATGATCTCCAGCTTATCCATCGTCACTACCGGACGGATGATCGGAAGGTTCGTGACTTCATTGATCGTATGCATGCTGTACATTGTCTGGCTTGCCACCTGTCCAAGGTTTTCTCCATTTGCTATTGCCATCGCATTTCTTTCTTCTGCCAGACGTTCAGTAATGCGAAGCATCATGCGCCTCATAATGGTCATGCTGTAGCCTGCAGGAATTTTTTCTTTGATGATCTGCTGGATTTTTGTAAAATGAACCACATGAAGCTTCATCTTACCGCCAAAACGTGTTAATTCCTGCATTAAATCCTCTGCTTTCTGTTTTGCGCGGTCACTTGTAAACGGCGGACTGTGAAAATGGACAGCTTCCAAACGCACGCCGCGTTTCATCGTCAAATATCCGGCCACTGGGCTGTCAATTCCTCCGGAAAGCATCAGTATCGCTTTCCCGCCCACCCCAATCGGCAATCCTCCAGCACCAGGATAAGTTTTACAACTAATGAACGTACCATTATCTTTTACTTCTACTTTGACATCAACATCGGGATGATGGACATCGACTGAAACATTATCCGTGTGGCTTAAAATATATCCCCCAACATGGCGGTTGAGTTCCATTGAACCGATGGGAAAATGCTTATCGCTTCTGCGTGCAGAAACCTTGAACGTTTTTGGAGCGGTTTCATTTTCAAGAAAAGCGGCCAATGCAGCTTCCTTGATTGCTTCAATTTCACTCTCCGTTCGGATCGCCAGACTTATAGCATGAATTCCAAAAACCTCCTGAAGCTTTGCGATCATCTTCTCATGGTCTTCTCCATTGATTTCTACAAGGATTCGGTCATAGGATTTCAGAACAGCCGCATTTGGGAATACAGATAGCTTTTTGCGCACTGTTTCCCTTAACTGGCTTTCAAAATGTCTTCGGTTTTTTCCTTTTAATGATAATTCCCCAAAACGGATAACAATGTGATTATATTGCATTCTATTTACCCCATTACTGTTTGCAGCTGAACCACTGCGTTTTTTAATTCTTTTAGAAAAACTTCAGCTTCATCGAGTGTACTATCGAATGACAGGCTGACCCGAATCGCTGTGCCCGCCTTCTTTTCCCCCAGTCCCATAGCAAGCAGAATCCTGCTCGCACCTGCCTGTTTCGATGAACAGGCAGAGCGGGTGGAGACATAAATCTCTTTTTGATCGAGCGTATGGATCATCACCTCCGGCTTCACTCCATGTATGGAAAAGTTGATAATATGCGGAGCGGCATTGGCCGGTGTATTGATTGTTATACCCTCCATAACAGACAGTTCACCCATGAGTCTCTTTTTCACAAGCTCCATGCTTTTAATGCCTTGTTCCATTCGATCAAACGTCATGCGCAGTGCTTTCGCGATGGAAACAATCCCCGCCACATTTTCAGTTCCGGCACGCACATTTACTTCCTGCTCTCCTCCAGTTAAGAGGGGTGAAAGGGTAACACCTTCTCTTTTGTAAAGGATACCTGTGCCTTTTAAACCATGGAATTTATGTCCTGACATTGTACACAGGTCAATGGCTGCCTCTTTGAATGGCAACGGTACTTTCCCTATTCCCTGAACATGGTCCACATGGAAAAATACTTTAGGGAAATTTTTCAGGATCTTCCCTGCATCCACGATCGGCTGAATCGTGCCAACTTCATTATTCACATGGATCAGGGAGACAAGAATCGTATCTTTTCTAATGCTGTTCTCCAGTTCTTCCAAGGAAATTTCTCCAGAAGAGTTTACCGGAAGATATGTGACCTCAAAGCCCAGAGACTCCAAATAATGAACCGTTTCATAGGAGGAGGCATGCTCCACTTCAGTGGTGATGAGATGCTTTCCACGCTCCTGATGCTTTAATGCTATTCCTTTTATTGCTGTATTATTTCCTTCCGTTCCTCCGGAAGTAAATATGATTTCGGCTGGTTTCACTTTCAGCAGGCCTGCTGCGGTTTTTCGAGCCTGGAATATTAACCTTTCTGTTTCTCCGCCTTTGGAATGTATGGAGGAAGGATTGGCGAAATAATTCTGTGAAACAGTAACAAAAGCATCCAGAACTTCTTTGTAAGGTTTCGTTGTTGCACTATTGTCAAAATAAATCATGGTTGACTCCTCCGTCTAACGCACTTATTCTACACATCATTTTATAATACCATAATCGATTAAAAGAAAAAATCGTATTTTATGCTGAAACACTGCTGGCCTCTCTTTATCTTTCCATAAAACAATTAAATTAAATTGGAGCATGGAAAATCCTTAACAAACAATTTCAGCCATTCCCCAGCTGCTGTACTCAGCATATTTCATAATAAAAAGGCTGGAACCATAGGTCCCAGCTTTCACCTTAAATCTTTTGCTTTAAGTTGATTTCCATTTCTTTTAGGATCCCTGGCTGCACGCTCTCGATTGCCGTACCCGCAATGGTAAGTGCCTCTTCATATTGATAATTGCGGAAAGCAATTTCTGCTTCAATCAGCCGTACAGAAACAGAGGAATGGGAGCTTCTGTACCGGTTTCCATATTGAATAAGTTTTTCTGCAAGAAGCGCTGTTTCGATGATTTCAGCTGTTTCCCTGTAGCCTTCTTCTACGGCTTCAAGTGCTTTTTCCAGCACTTCTGTAACCTCTGCAATTTCCAGCGGTTTATCATCCAGACGTTTTGAAACTTCTATAATATAGCTTTCAGCTTTTTCAATCGTCACCAGATAGTGGTCAGGCAGGCCTGGCAAGTTGCTTTTCTGCACCATTCTTCTTGCCTCAAGCAGCTTTCTTCGGAGTTCCTTCAGCTTTTCCTTTGTTTGCAGCTCATCTTTTCTTAAGCTGATCAGCTTCTCTTGGTACTCATGGTTGGATCTTTTCAAGTCTTCCAGCTGAACGGCCATCTCCTCCATCATTTCTCGAATGACGGAATAGGAGTCCCTCTTTTCGGCGATCGACTCTTCGATGATGGAGAACCTTGTTTGCAGCTTAGTGAACAATTTTTCCAGACGCTTATGAACCTCTACATCTGAATGGTCAAGCTGATAGCTGAGGGCTACCATATCCGCTTCTGCACGGATTTTTTCCATATCCAGCTGTAAATCAGACAGTGATTGAAGGATCACTTCCTTCTCTTTAATGACAAACTGCTTGGAGATCACTTCATTTTCAAGCAGATCATATAACTGATCGATTTCAGCATTTAATTGTTCAATGCCTTTTTGTGTCTCTTCGATTTCAAGCGCGTACACTTTCTCGAGCAATTTGGAAATGTTCTCATTCATCGCTGTGATTTCTTTATCGATCCCGATGTGATTAAGGACATAACCCTGCTGTTCCATATCAAAGAATCCATCCTGAAGATCTTTAAGACTTGAAGGCAAATCAGATAATAGCATCACAAGCAGTTCTGGAACAGCTTCCATCTTGGATCTGGCTTCTTTTAATTTTTCAATGCTTTCTACAAGAATTTTTCGGGCTTCGAGGTGGTTGCCCTGTGAGGTCAATTCGTCGAACTGAACGAACTTTGCATTGACTTCTGTAAACTCCCCTTCAAACAGAACCGCTGTTTTTCCCAAAGACCGGGAATGCGTCAGAAAATACTTTTTCGCCTCGCTGAATTGCTCCTTGGCTTCGATAATATCTTCCCTGTTTAGTTCTTCACTTGTAATCAGTTCATCAATCTCAGATGATATGGCTTTAATCCGTTCTTCCATGGCCTGCATGCGGGATTCAATATGATGAAGAATCCCTTTCGCCTTCCCGAAGCGGTATTTGTCTGCACTCTCTTCGGCATCAAAGAGAGCCTCTTCCATATTTGGTAGTTCAACCGTGACCATCTCGTCCCAGTCGTTGCGCCATGACTCAAATTTCTCTTCAGTTTCGCCAACCATCGTAAGCCCTTTGACCTTGGAAATTTCTTCTGTCAGCGGACGGTTCATAATGTCCATTTTCCAAGATTCCAGTCGGTCAATCTGCTTATAAATCCGTTTGCGTGAAAAGGAGCCAAAAACAACGACAGCGATTAAAACAACTACTGCGGCAATTATGTATGTCATAGGAAGCACCCTTTCTTCCTTTCTGCAAAACTGCAAAATCTATGTAATAATGATGTTACAATTGTTTAATTTTAATTGTAATAATTAAATGGTGCAATTTTTTTGAAAGATCCAGCGTTTTCGTATGCTTTTTCGCTTGTCCAAAGCTGACTCAATGTTCTTATGATAACACGTAAAACCGAATTTTGACTAAAAAAAATGAAAAAAACCATAATTTTTTTCCATATATATCAAAGCTAACGAATCCCATATCACAACTCAGGAGGTTAATGATGTCTACTTTATATGATGGCCATGTACATACCCCGTTCTGTCCCCATGGCACAGCCGATCCCCTCTCTCTATATATAGAAAGAGCGATCGATTCCGGCATGTCCGGTATGACGTTTACCGAGCATGCTCCCCTGCCTGCCGGGTTCATCGACCCTGTACCGGAAAAAGACTCTGGGATGGAAAGGGGAAATCTCCCTGCTTACTTAAACGAGCTGTCAGCATTAAAACAATATTACAGTAAGGCAATCTCCATTAATATCGGATTAGAGGTAGACTACATTGATGGCTGGGAGAAGGAGACAAAAGATTTTTTAGACGAAGTTGGTCCCAAGCTGGATGACTCGATTCTTTCTGTTCATTTCCTTAAGATGGACAGCCAATATTTTTGCATTGACTACAGCGAGGGCATGTTTGGTGAAATGATTCGTTCATTCGGCAGTACTGAAGAGGTTTACAGCGCTTATTATAAAACACTTGCAAAGTCCATTACATGTGATTTAGGAAAATATAAACCAATTAGAATCGGCCATATCACGCTTGCCCAAAAATTTCAAAAGCTCTATCCAACAGAAGGATCCTTTCAAAAGGACATTCTGACAATATTGGAATTAATCAAGAAACACGGATGTGAACTGGACTACAACAGCGCAGGATTGTTCAAACCGTTCTGCAAAGAGCCCTATCCTCCCCATTGGGTAGTCAGGGAGGCCGCTAAACAGAAAATCCCTCTCGTCTATGGATCGGATGCCCATAGTGCAAAGGGATTGGGGAAAGGCTATGAGGAACTGATACAACGAGATCTTTTATCCATTCCACTTTCCCTGCAAAGAAAATAATGGATTCTGCACTGCAGAAAGAATAGGATTCTTCTTTGGAGGGATACACACCGAATGATCCAGCCACTTATTGATGAAACTCACATATTGAGTAACAAACAAAGGATCATGGGGAGCCGTATAGAAGACCTCGGAAATATATAAAGGATGAAGAAAAGGCATGATGAGAAGATTTCTAAGCTGCATGGTCAGAAGCATGACAGGCTGTTTATGAAACTCCTTTCTTTTCATGCCCTTCTCAAAAATCATGTCATAAAAATATTTTTCTTTAGAGAGATAAGTGGTCATCACTTCCCTCACCAATGTGGAATCAAGTGTCATTTCGCGATGGACGAAGCGTGACAGATCAGGCTGCTTCAACTGGTAATGCAGGACATTTTCAATGAGAGTTAGAAGCTGATCTTTCATTGAATACTCCGTCGACGTATGATAAACCAATTCGATTTTGCGGATATATCCTTCATAAAAAGAAGAAATCAATTCCTCAAGCAAGCCTTGCTTTCCTCCAAAATGATAGGAAACAAGTGCAAGATTTACACCGGCTCTTTTGGCGATCTGCCGGACCGAGGTGCCTTGATACCCCTGGTTAGTAAACAACTCAATTGCAGCTTCGGCAATTTTTATTTTGGTAGCCATCTGATCTTTTGACATACTGCATCCACCACCCTTCTTAATACTTCTTTTTTCGCTGAAAAACCGGTATTCCCCTTTAATAATCGCTCGACAAATACACCTGTTCGGCTGTATTCTTCTACAATTTTTGATAAGATGGTGAGAGACGGCTAGCATAAAAAGGGGGATGTTCATGTTTACAGTCGAAAATTACAGTCAAAATCGCGAAGAAGGATACGATCTGGTCATCAAGCAGCTCCGTGCCCTTTTAGAAGGCGAAACCAGCATTACCGCTAATCTGGCAAATGCCTCAGCGCTATTAAACCAGTTCCTCCCCACCATTAACTGGGTAGGATTTTATGAATATGAAGAACTGTCAGACCAGCTCGTTCTAGGACCATTTCAGGGATTGCCTGCCTGTGTGAGAATTCCGCTTGGAAAAGGAGTCTGTGGCACAGCAGCGAAAGAGCAGAAGACCATCGTTGTGGAGGACGTCCACCAGTTTCCAGGCCATATCGCCTGTGATGCTGCCTCCCAATCAGAGATTGTCGTTCCCATCATCAAGGAAGGCCAGCTGTTTGGCGTTCTGGATATTGACAGCCCTGAAAAAAACAGGTTTGATGAAATTGATAAAGTTTGGCTCGAGCGATTTGTCGAAGAACTGAACAAGCATATTTAAATAAAGAACGGCTCCGGATTGTATCCGGGCCGTTCCTTTTATCTCACGATGTGGTCTTCTGTTTGATAAACACTCTGAAGGGCTTGCTCGAGATCAGCCCAAATATCCTGCCACGCTTCAAGACCAACGGATAGACGCAAAAGATTCTGGCTGATCCCCATCTTTTCTCTCTCCTCCTCCGGCACTACGGCATGGGTCATGGTCGCTGGATGCTGGATCAGCGTTTCGGCGTCCCCAAGGCTGACAGCAATTTTGACAAGCTTTAATGCGTTCATCATCGCTTGAGCTTCTTGCTTTCCTCCTTTTATTAAAAAACTGATCATCCCTCCTGCTTTTTTCATCTGTTTTTCCCCTGCCTCGTACTGGGCGAAGTCTGGATCTCCCGGGAAAAAGATAGCCTTTATGGCAGGATGCCTTTTCAATAATACCGCGATTCGTTCCGCGTTATCACAATGCCGGTCCATTCTGACAGGCAATGTCTTGATGCCCCTTAAAAGCAGCCACGCTTCAAACGGCGACATGATTCCGCCGATATCCTTCTGTGCTGTCATTGCGATATGCTGCATCACGTCCTGTCTTCCTACCGCAATTCCACCGATTACATCTCCATGGCCGCAGAGATATTTCGTAGCACTGTGAACGACAATATCACAGCCCATTTTCAAAGGCTGCTGCAAGTATGGCGAACAAAATGTATTATCCACAATCACAGGAATATTCTTTTCTTTCGCAACACTGACCACCATTTCTAAATCAATGAGTTTCATCGTCGGATTGATCGGCGATTCAATGTAAATCAATGAAGTGTCCGGCAGGATCGAGGCTTCTAAGGAAGCTTCATTCTCCATTGGAATGAGCGAATGCGCAATTTGCAGATGGTCTTTCATGTACTGCAAAAGCCCGAAAGTACAGCCGTAGATTCCTTCCGAACACAGAATATGGTTCCCCGTTTTTGACAGTCCGAGGAGTACAGCAGAAACTGCCGCCATACCGGAGGCGAATGCCAGCCCCCTCTCCCCTCCTTCAAGTTCAGCCATTCTCTCCTCGAGCATGGCCACGGTCGGATTCTTCAGCCGGGAATAAACATACCCTGCTTCTTCCCCGGCAAATCTCCGTTCACCCGTTTCTGCATCAGGAAATACGAAAGTAGAGGTCTGATAGATCGGAGGAGCCAAACTCCCCCCGTGTCCGCTGTCCTCATACCCCGCATGTATGGCATTGGTTTCAAAATAATTGGACTTCATAGATATGCACCCCTTTTGTTTGTAAGCGCTTTCTATATTCTTTCTCCCACAGAAACCCAATTCCTTCCCCTGTGATATTATTGTATTCAGCAGCAGTTAACCTGATTTCATTAAATAAAGACTGACTCTTGACTTGGCACGCAAAAAAACATATACTATTCTTTGTGTAAAATAAAGCGGCACTGTGTTCGTCATTTGTTTCATTTTGTTACATGGCTTTGCCAATTGTCATGGTATATCGCGTAGCTTCATGGCTGCTGAAGTGAAGGTATAGATCAACAAAATGATCACATGAAAAGAAGACAGTCACTGTATTGTTTTACAAAAACAAAACACGTGAAGGAGGAGTCATTCATGGCTCGATATACTGGATCTACATGGAAGATTTCCCGTCGTTTAGGTATTTCCCTAAGCGGAACAGGAAAAGAATTAGCAAAGCGTCCTTACGCTCCAGGACAACATGGTCCTAACCAACGTAAAAAACTTTCTGAATACGGTTTACAATTACAAGAGAAGCAAAAGCTTCGTCATATGTATGGTGTAAATGAGCGTCAATTCCGCCGCATTTTCAATGATGCTGGCAAAATGGCAGGAATTCATGGTGAAAACTTCATGATCCTTCTTGAGTCTCGTTTAGACAGCATCGTTTACCGTCTTGGTCTTGCCCGCACTCGCCGTGCTGCTCGTCAATTGGTAAACCATGGCCACATCACTGTAAACGGAAAGCGCGTTGATATTCCTTCTTTCCGCGTAGCACCTGGTTCAGTTATCGGTGTTCGTGAAAAGTCACAAAACCTTAGCGCTATTAAAGAAGCAGTCGAAGTGAACAACTTTGTTCCTGACTTCTTGACTTTTGACGAAAACAAACTTGAAGGTACTTTCACTCGCTTACCAGAGCGTTCTGAATTGCCTGCTGAAATCACAGAACAGCTTATCGTTGAGTTCTACTCTCGTTAAGTTTAAGAAAACGCCTCGTTTTTACGGGGCGTTTTTTTATTGTTGTTGTCCCCCATTTTTAGGGTTAAATAACTATATGTTCAAAAATAAGGAATTCATTTTCAAAAATCTCATTTTATGTTCAGATTTTCTGTTTTATGTTCAAAACATCATCTGCTGCTAATTTAAAAAAACCGGCCCAATCATCAGGGCCGGTTCTAAAATTAGTATCTGATCAAGAAATATTTCTTCTTCCCTCTTCTAATGACAACAAACCGGTCGTCAATGCGGGAGCTGCTTCCCACAACTTTCTCAAGATCCTGGCAACGTTCGCCGTTGATGTAGATCGCACCATTGGTTACATCCTCACGGGCTTGGCGTTTGGATGGAGAAATCTTGCTTGCTACAAGAAGGTCGATGAGGCCGATATCCTCTTTAGAATCCATCTCAAAGGACGGAACATCTTTAAACCCTTGCTCAATCTCCTCTCCAGTCAATTCCGAAAGCTGTCCGCTGAAAAGTGCCTGTGAGATTTTGATCGCTTGTTCCAATGACTGTTCTCCGTGGACAAGAGCGGTCAACTCTTCTGCAAGCGCCTTTTGTGCAGCACGTTTTTCAGGCGCACTCTGCACTTGTTCAATAAGTTCGTTGATCTCTTCGTGGCTCTTGAATGAGAAATACTTCAAGAACTTGATGACATCGCGGTCATCTGTGTTGATCCAGAACTGGTAGAACTCGTAAGGAGTGGTTTTCTCCGGGTCGAGCCAGACCGCTCCGCCTTCTGTTTTACCGAACTTTGTTCCATCACTCTTCGTTACGAGCGGGATCGTTAATCCGAATGCTCTCTCTTCTTCCCCGGCTTTACGGATTAGTTCCAGACCGGCAGTGATATTGCCCCATTGGTCGCTTCCGCCAAGCTGCAGACGGCAGTTTTCCTGACGGTACAATTGAAGGAAATCATAAGATTGAAGGATCATGTACGTAAACTCTGTAAAAGAAATTCCAGCTTCCAAGCGAGATTCTACCGAATCTTTTGCAAGCATGTAGTTCAACGGGAAATATTTACCAACATCACGGAGGAATAATATGACGTCCATGCTCCCGATCCACTCATAGTTATTGGCAATTTTCGCTGGATTATCCTCGGCATTAAAGTCCAGGAACTTTGAAAGCTGCTGTTTAATCCGCTCGCTCCATTGTTGAACCACAGCGGATTCGTTTAATGTCCGCTCTGCTTTCTTCCCGCTTGGGTCCCCAATCATCCCTGTCGCTCCGCCCACAAGAGGGATCGGCTGATGCCCAGCCTGCTGAAGGCGGCGCATCGTTAAAATGACAAGAAGGTGGCCTACATGCAGGCTGTCCGCTGTCGGGTCAAAACCGCAATAGAATGATGTTTTGCCGCTCTGCAGTTTTTCCTCCAATCCTTCCCGGTCGGTTACTTGATTAATGAGTCCCCGAAATTCTAAGTCTTGTAAAATTGCCATTATAGTTGCTCCTTTCAGTTTCTGGATGAAGACAAATAAAAAACGCCCCTGTATAAGGGACGTGATTATCGCGGTACCACCCTCGTTGAAGGAAATAAATTTCCTCCCACTCTATTCATTAACGGCTTTTCAGCCGGTCTTTGCTACTTTCATTTCACAAAGAAAGCTCCAGGGTGTATTTCATAAACCGTCTGTGTACTGGTTTGCAGCGGACACCAGCTTTCTGAAACAGGGAGACGGTTACTACTAAATCCTATCTTCGCTTCTGCTTTATCCAATTGGCATATATTCTTCATTTTTACCACAGGTTACATACAATGTCAATTCCTCTTCAACTGACAAAATTGTCTTAAGTCCCCCTTCAAACGACAAGGGATATGATATAATTAGTCAGATAGGGGGGAATTTACAAATGTCTCATCTAGAGGAAATTAAGGAAAAATGGAGGCGCTTTATTGCGTATCTAAATGAGAAAAAAATTATACAGGCTGCCGATAAAACATACACATTCACCTGGAATTTATTCTTAATTATCATAGTTTTGATCGTGCTTGGCGGCTGTTTGGCGGCTGGGGCCGGGGCTGGGTTTCTAGCTTCGCTAGTAAAGAATGAGCCGGTCAGAGCATACAGCACCATGAAAGATAATATTTACAATTATGAAGAAACGAGCACAATGTATTTTGACAAAGATCAGCTGATGGGCAAGCTGCGTGCTGATCTTGACCGTCAGGAGGTTCCATTAAAAGATATCTCTCCTTTCGTCAAAGACGCTGTCATTTCCACAGAGGACCAATACTTCTATGAGCATGATGGAATCGTCCCAAAAGCGATTATCAGGGCAATGCTTCAGGAAGTAACAGGCTCTGAAACACGTTCAGGGGGAAGCACGCTTACACAGCAGCTCATTAAGAACCAGATCTTAACGAACGAAGTTTCCTTTGACAGAAAAGCAAAAGAAATACTGCTCGCCCTCAGGCTTGAGCACCTTTTTACAAAAGAGCAAATTCTTGAAGCGTATTTAAACATCGTTCCATTCGGACGAAACTCATCCGGACGAAACGTAGCAGGCATCCAGGCAGCCGCTCAAGGAGTTTTCGGTGTCGATGCTGACAAGCTGAACTTGCCGCAGGCAGCATTCCTTGCCGGTATGCCTCAGAACCCGTTTGTCTATTCTCCATTTACAAATCAGGGGAAAGTCAAGAAAGACATTACATATGGAACCAACCGCATGAAAACGGTTTTGAATCGAATGTTGACGAACGGAGCCATAACGCCTGAACAATACAACAAAGCACTAAAATACAATGTAAGAAAACATTTCGTAACGAAAAAAGAATCGTCCTACGAAAAATACCCTTACTTAAGCATTGAGGTTGAGCACCGTTCAGCGGATATCCTGGCAAGAATCGCCGCGAAAAAAGACGGAAAGAACTACCTGAAACTCAATCAAAAAACAAAGGACGAATACCGTCAGAACGCATTTGTCCAGCTTCGGCAAAAAGGGTTGAAGATCCATACGACCATCAATAAAAAGATCTATGAGGAGATGGAGGAAACAGCGAAGAACAAGTATCTCTTCGGCTCTTCCCATCTTGTCCGCGTGAAAAACGATAAAGGAAAATGGATCAACGTTCAGCAGCCTCAGGAAGTCGGTTCAATCCTAATCGAAAATAAAACCGGAGCCATTATAAGCTTTGTCGGAGGCCGTGATTACAACCGGGAGCAGCTGAACCATGCCACTCAGGCATTGAGGCAAAATGGTTCCACCATGAAGCCGCTGCTCGCTTATGCCCCTGCCATTGAAGAAGGAAAAGTGCAGCCGGGTTACATTATTCCTGATACTCCTTTATCCATAGGTGCTTACAATCCGAAAAACTATGATGACCGGTTTCACGGGCTGCTGTCCGCCCGAACCGCATTGGCAAAATCCTATAATATCCCTGCTTTGCGAAGCTTCATGAAAGCAAACCGCGCGGATGCCTTCAACCGATTGGAGAAAATGGGCTTCTCATCAATAACTGATGAAGACAGAGGAAGTGTCTCTGTAGCCATTGGCGGTTTGACAAACGGTGTAACGGTTGAGGAAAACACCAATGCCTTCTCCACCTTTGCCAACCAAGGTAAATTTGTGGATGCCTATCTTATTGAAAAGATTGAAGATAAAAAAGGAAAAGTGATTTACAAACATCAAACCAAGCCAGTCCCGGTATATTCTCCGCAATCCTCCTATCTCGTTCTGGATATGATGCGGGATGTACTGAAACCTGGCGGAACGGCATCCCGAATCCCACGAAGTCTGAACTTCTATGCAGACTGGGCTGGCAAAACAGGGACCTCATCTGAATACAAGGATTCATGGTTTGTTGCAACCAATCCGAACGTAACACTGGGAGTTTGGCATGGCTATGATAAGCCAGACACCATTCCTATGGGTCAGCGCCAGGTGAGCCAGACGCTGTGGGCGGCATTTGCGAATGATGCGTATAGATATGCTCCATCGCTGATGGCTCCGAAGCATCGTTTCTCTATGCCTTCAGGAATTGTCAGAAAAGAAATCTGCGGGATCTCCGGAAAACTTCCGTCTGATCTCTGCCGATCTGCAGGTCTTGTGACAACCGATCTATTTAACGTAAAATACGCGCCAAATTCCTCGGACAACAGCTTGGATACCGGGCTTTATGTTATTGCTGACGGCAGAAAATACAAGGCTTCTGAATCTACACCAAGAGAATTCACACAAAAAGGTGTGCTGATCGATGACGCCCTGTTCAACGGAGTTGACGTAAAGAAAATGGCCGGAGGAGAGAATTCTGACCACCTTCTTCCTAAGACGAACCTTCCGGAGAACGGGAAAACCCCTGATACGGTCAGCGGCCTTTCAGCTAAAGGCGGAAAACTTACCTGGTCTGATTCAGGAGAAAGCGACGTGGTCGGCTACCGTGTCTATTATTCTGCCACTGGAAAAGGTCCATTTAAGAAGATAGGAAGCTTAACATCTGATAAAACATCTTCTTCTGCACCATCAGGCGTTCTGTATGTCACAGCAGTTGACATCTCGGGCAAAGAATCCGCACCTTCCCAAAAGGTAACGAGCGGAAAAACTGCAGGCGGAACGAAGAAACCGGGTTCAGACGATAAAAAAGCGGAAGAACCTCCTGCAGGCAAGAAGCCGAAGGATCCTCCTTCCCAAACCGGTGATAAAAAGACACCTAAAAAGCCCGCGAATTAATTCGCGGGCTTTTTGCTTTAATGTTTTAGTCTTCCATCGTGGATAAGTCGCCTGTCGGAAGGTCCAATTCCCAGGCCTTAAGCACACGGCGCATGATCTTTCCGCTTCTCGTTTTCGGAAGTTTGTCTCTGAACTCGATTTCTCTTGGCGCAGAGTGAGCGGCTAAACCTGATTTCACAAACGATCTGATTTCCTGAACCAATTCTTCGCTCGGAGAATAGCCTTCACGCAGTGCGATGAATGCTTTAATGACTTCACCGCGAACCGGGTCTGGTTTCCCGATTACGCCTGCCTCTGCAACGGCAGGGTGTTCGACAAGCTTGCTTTCTACTTCAAATGGCCCTACCCTTTCTCCTGATGTCATGATGACATCATCAATACGGCCCTGAAACCAGAAATATCCCTCTTCATCCATATACGCAGAGTCTCCGGAAACGTACCAGCCGCCAGGAGTAAAATAGGAATCATATTTGGCTGGATTGTTCCAGATTGCTCTCATCATGGACGGCCATCCCTTTTTAATCGCCAAGTTCCCCATTCGGTTCGGCGGCAGGACGTTATCCTGGTCATCGATGATTGCAGCTTCTATTCCCGGGAACGGTTTCCCCATGGACCCCGGCTTGATCTCTACGGCTGGGAAATTACTGATCAGCTGGGCACCTGTCTCTGTCATCCACCAGTTATCATGGATACGAAGGTTAAACACCTTCATGCCCCAGCGTACAACTTCAGGATTCAGCGGCTCGCCAACACTGAGTATGTGGCGAAGTGAGGAAAGATCAAAACGTTTTACGACCTCATCTCCTGCTCCCATCAGCATACGGAATGCCGTCGGAGCACTGTACCAAACGGTAACACCATACTTAGCGATCGTTCCATACCAATCTTCCGGGCTGAATCTTCCGCCGCGGATCACATTGGATGCGCCGTTCAGCCAAGGGCCAAATATACCGTAGGAGGTTCCTGTTACCCATCCCGGATCGGCTGTGCACCAGTATACATCTGATTCCTTCAGATCCAGTACCCATTTAGCGGTCTGATAGTGCTGAATCATCGCATTGTGGACATGAAGCACTCCTTTTGGTTTCCCTGTGGAGCCAGACGTATAATGAAGGATCAGCCCGTCTTCCCGGTCTACCCATTCCAGATTAAGCTCCTTGTCTGCTTTTTCCATGCGGCTGAAGTAATCAACATATGGCCCTTCTTCTTTTACGTTCTCGCCAACGAGAACGACATGTTTTAGATGAGGAAGCTCGTTTACAGGAACGCGCTCCAAAAGCTGAGGAGTCGTAATGAGTACTTTTGCTTCGCTGTCTCCAAGCCGGTCTCTTACTGCCCCTTCCATAAAGGCTTCAAACAACGGACCCACGATAGCTCCAAGTTTGATGGCCCCGAGGAGTGAAAAGTACAGTTCCGGAGAACGCGGCATAAAGATAAACACCCTGTCTCCTTTTTCAACATCAAGCTGGCGGAGCATGTTCCCAGCCCGGTTCGATTGTTCCTTCATTTCTTTGAACGTATATTTCTCGTCTCTTTTCTGATCCGAAAAATAGAGTGCTACTTTATTTTTTCTATCGCTTTCTGCATGTCTGTCAATCGCTTCAAAGGCTAGATTGACTCGCCCGGTTTCATACCAGGAAAATTCTTTTTCAATGCTTGTCCAGTCAAATGTGTCATATGCTGCTTGATAGTCTTCAAGATTAAAGTTACCCTTTACACTCGGAAGCGCTTCCACCTTCATTAGTCAATCTCCTCCTATGCCAAGATATTCACAGCCATTATATCATAATCATTCTAAATTTTTAAATTTATTAGAATTGTCACGCCGAATGCAGGTGAAAACCCTTACAAATGTTCTTGTTTATGTATAATAGAGGAGGATGAACTTTAATTTGGGTGGTGTATAGATGAACCATAAGAAAACATACAACTGCCTTGCTATTGATACACCTTTGGGCAAGGTCATTATTGAAGGGCCGGTCTCTCCTGAACATCTGGCGGCATACGAGTTTCATGCCGGGTTAGAGGCGTTTAGGCCCCCACACCAGCAGCGCCATGCGCTCATTGAGATTGCAGGGCTTGACGAAGGAAGAATCATAATCGCAAGAAACAAAGAAACAATCATCGGTTATGTGACCTATGTCTATCCGGATCCTATGGAAAGATGGTCGCAAGGGAATATGGAGAACCTACTGGAGCTTGGTGCCATTGAAGTGATTTCGGATTACCGCAACTGTAAAATAGGGAAAAGCTTATTAAAAGTATCGATGATGGATAATGCGATGGAAGATTATATCATCATCACAACGGAATATTATTGGCATTGGGATCTGAAAGGTACCGGCTTGTCGGTTTGGGATTACCGAAAAGTGATGGAGAAAATGATGAATGCTGGAGGCTTGGAATATATGGCCACGGACGACCCGGAGATCAGTTCACATCCTGCCAATTGTTTAATGGTCAGGATCGGTAAGAGAATCACAATGGATTCTGTACAGCGGTTCGATCAAATTCGCTTTCAGAACCGCTTCATGTATTAATCGCAGAAAGGGGAAATCTCAATGATTGTTCAGGACATGATGAATAAACAGGCTGTAACAGCCATGCCCCAAACTACAGTCAAGGAAGCTCTTCTTCTTCTAAAAACTCATCGCATCCGCCACTTGCCGATTATTGACGAGGAGGGAACGCTTGTCGGCATCATTTCTGACCGTGATCTAAGAGACGCCAGCCCGTCCATTTTTGCCGCCTCAGATCATCCTGAAGAGTTACGGCGACCGGTATCAGAAATTATGAAAACAGATGTCATTACCGCCCATTCGCTTGATTTTGCAGAAGACCTTCTCGGTGTTTTTTACGAGCATCAGATCGGCTGTATTCCAGTCCTGGAAAAGAAAAAGCTGGTCGGGGTCATCACAGAGCGGGACATGCTGTACACACTTATCCAACTGACCGGCGCCCATCAGCCCAGCTCTCATCTTGAAGTTAAGGTAGAAAATGTCGCAGGCAAACTGGCGGATATTGCTTCTCTGATCAAAAATTTCAAGATTAACATCAACAGTGTTCTCGTCTATCCGGACAAAAAGGAAGACAACCAAAAGATTCTGGTGTTCCGGATCGGGACGATGAATCCGTACCGTATCGCTTCTGAACTAAGGCAGAATGGTTATGATGTCATTTGGCCGCAGGAACCGGACGTGGAAAAATGAAGAAACCTGTATTTATCTATTCCGAGGACATGCTTCGCTATAAGTTCAGTGAAGACCATCCCTTTAACCAGCTGCGTGTCCAATTAACATTTGATCTCCTGCGCTCTTCGGGGTCCTTGGAGGATAGCCGGATTGTAAGGCCGAGGATGGCTTCTGACGAAGAAATTGGCCTCATACACGACAAAGCGTATATTGAAGCAGTTAAAAAGGCTGGACAAGGAACACTGAATGCTGTATCCGCCCAGAATTACGGCCTGGGAACAGAGGACACGCCTATTTTTTCCGGTATGCATGAAGCAAGTGCACTCATCGTAGGAGCAACCTTGACTGCTGCAGATATGGTAATGGAGGGCCATGCGTCTTACGGTTTTAACCCCAGCGGCGGCCTTCATCATGGATTCCGTGGGAAAGCTTCCGGATTTTGTGTATATAATGACAGCGCGGTAGCCATCGCTTACCTGAAAAAAAAATATGGTGTAAAAGTATTGTATGTGGATACCGATGCGCATCACGGTGATGGTGTTCAATGGGCATTCTATGAAGACCCGGATGCCTGTACGCTTTCCATTCATGAAACAGGACGATACTTGTTTCCCGGAACCGGAAATGTAACAGAAAAAGGCCAGAGCGATGGTTACGGCTATTCTTTTAATTTACCGGTAGATGCCTTTACAGAAGATGAATCGTGGCTGAGCCTCTACGAAACGGCACTGAATGAAGTGGCGGCATTCTTTAAACCGGATGTAATCCTCACACAGAACGGTTCAGATGCTCATTACCTCGATCCGCTGACACACCTTTCTGTCACGATGAAGTCGTTCCACGCCATACCGAGAATCGCGAAAAAAATGGCAGACCGATACTGCGAAGGAAGATGGATTGCAACTGGAGGCGGAGGCTATGACATCTGGCGTGTCGTTCCTCGCGCTTGGTCAGAAATTTGGCTGGCTATGAACAATATTGACTTAACAGGATCATTACCGATGGAATGGGTGGAAAAGTGGCAAAAACTTGCGCCTGTTACACTCCCTCTTACATGGGAGGACAGGAACAACCTGTATAAACCGATTCCTCGAAAACAGGAGATCACAGAAAAAAATGCGCTTACTCTTTCAAAAGCGCTCCATCATATCCGAGACTATACTAAAAAGACCTGATGGCATGATTCCATCAGGTCTTTCCTTTTCAACACTGGATTGTCTTCAGCATTTCTTCAATGATTGAAGATGACCGTTCGGCCGCGAGCTTGGTAAATTCTGTGAAGTTCACAGTCGCTTCTCCGTTGGCTTTGTCGGAAATCGAGCGGATGACCACGAATGGAACATCGTTTAAAAAGGCGGTTTGAGCCACAGCTGAACCTTCCATTTCAATGCATGCGCCGTCAAACTGCTGAAAATATTTTTCAACGGTCTCTCGGCTGGCAATGAACTGATCTCCGCTTAAAATCCTTCCTTTGCGAACATGAATGCCGGGTATTTTTGCGGCTGCCTGTTCGGCGAGCTTCACAAGGCTTGGACAAGCTGCAAAATCCGAATCATAATCGAACATCGGTATCGTTCCCTGCGGAAAATGCGGTCCAAGAGCCGATGCGTCCATATCATGCTGCAGTGCGCTGGTGGAAATGACAATATCCCCAATCTCAAGTGCAGGATGAAGGGCTCCTGCAACACCTGTAAAGAAAATATGGGTTACTTTAAAGCGGTCAATCAAAACTTGTGTGGTAATCGCAGCATTTACTTTGCCGACACCTGATTTACAAAGGACTACTTCTTTAATCCCATATGTTCCTTCATAGTATTTACCTTTGGCATGAACGCTTTCCCCATAGATATCAAGAGCTTGTTTCATGTAATGAATTTCTTCATCCATAGCCCCAATAATGCCGATTCTCAAATCTTCTCCCACCCTTTTGTCTTGTCTTGTTAAAGCCTACTCGGCCGGCTGAACTTCCGAAAAAAATGAAGCACCTGAAGAAGGAGACGGGAAGAATCTTGCTTGTACCCTATTGTTCTTCAGAGGCGCTTCGATCACACCGATCATTCTTTATTGATCGTTGTTCTTGGTTGTGCTGCGGAATTGAATACGGTGAGGAAGAACGACAGTGTTCTCTTCCACTTTTTCTTTGTTCATCAATTTTGTCAGCAGACGCATTGCGACAGCACCGATATCATACATCGGCTGTACGACCGTTGAAAGCGTCGGTCTGACCATCGTTGCCAGCCTTGTATTGTCAAACCCGATGACTTCAAGGTCTCCTGGCACGGTCAACCCTTTATCCTGTGCCCCGTGAATAACTCCGAGTGCCATCTCATCTGTGCCGACAAAAATCGCCGTAGGCATATTTCCGCTCTCAAGGAACGTTTCGACCGCTTCAATTCCGGAATCGTAAGTATAGTCACCAACAAATATCTGCTTCTCATCCACCTTTTTCCCTGCATCCTCCATGGCCTTGCGGAATCCGGTGAACTTATGATAGCCGTTGATCGGATCTTCCAATGGCCCCGTCACCATCGCTACAGACTCGTGTCCGGATTTTAGGAGATGTTCAACTGCATCATAGACTGCTTGCTGATAATCGATATTTACTGAAGGAATCTCTTCGTTCATATCCACCGTCGCTGCCATAACAATCGGCACCGGGGATTTTTTGAATTCTTCCACATGCTCTTCTGTAATTTTTCCGCCCATGAAAACAATCCCATCCACTTGCTTCCCAAGCAATGTATTCAGCAGATGAATCTCTTTCTCTTTGTTCTGATCAGAGTTACATAAGATGATATTGTATTTATACATCGTAGCAATATCCTCAATTCCCCTTGCCAGCTCTGCAAAAAAGATGCTTGCAATATCAGGAATGATGACTCCTACTGTTGTCGTCTTTTTGCTGGCCAATCCTCTGGCTACCGCATTCGGCCTGTATCCGAGGCGCTCAATCGCTTCCAGCACCTTTTTTCTCGTAGATGGTTTTACATTAGGGTTTCCATTTACTACACGTGAGACGGTTGCCATTGAAACACCCGCCTCACGGGCTACATCATAAATTGTTGTATTCAATTTGATAATCCTCCTTTAATTCCACAATCCAGACAGGTTATGTAATGTTATTGATATCATACAGTAAAGGACTGCAGTTAGGCAACGAAAAGCAGTGCCACCACTGTAATCTCGCGGGAAAAAGTGAACTTTTTACAAATTCTTATGCATAGTTTTCACCATTCCCAGCAAGTACATACAAAACAGCAAAAACCGGCTGAAATCAGCCGGTTTTAATTGCTGTTATTTTGTATCGTGTGGTTGAACTATTTTTCCATCCTTAAAGAACCGGAGCAGGTCTCCATACACTACTTTATCGGAAAGATTAAGGTCTTTTTCAGCCTTTTCTTTTACAGGATTACATAACTTATTCGCCACTTCTTGTCCGTCGGTCTGACTGTAGCATTTTTCTTTTTCTCCGGCATAAACGTAATCTTTCGTAATCGCACTTCCATCCCGTTGAACGGTGAAGTCGTCTCGCTCAGGAGAGAACAGATCAGAGCCGAACTGAATATCACCTTTTGTTTCTTTACCCAGGAGATGCAGAATGGTCGGTTTCAAATCAATCTCTCCGCCAATCGTGTGCATGGTTTTACCTTTTTGCCCAGGTACGTGAATAAACAATGGTGTTTTTTGAAGCTGAAGATGCTCATATGGAGTAACTTCTTTTCCCAAAATTTTGCTCATTGCTTTGTTATGGTTTTCTGAAATGCCATAATGGTCCCCATACAGGATGACCACAGAATTATCATACAATCCAGATTGCTTCAGCTGCTGAAAGAACTGTTTCAATGCCTCATCCTGATAACGTGCCGTAACAAAGTAATTATCCACTGTAGGGTCACCGGTGTCAGCCGGCTGGATGCTCTTCTCCTGTTCATTATTCAAAATGAACGGATGATGGTTTGTCAGTGTGATAAATTTACTGTAAAACGGCTGTTTGAGGTTTTCAAGCATCGGCATGGATTGCTTGAAGAACTCTTTATCTTTTAAGCCATAGTTGACAGAGTTCTGGTCAGTCACATGGTAATAAGGCTTAGAATAAAACTTATTGTATCCTAAAGTATCATACATGATATCCCGGTTCCAGAAGCTTTTATTGTTAGCATGGAACACAACCGGATTGTAGCCGTTTTCCTTTACAATCTCTGGGGTGGCATGATACTTGTTCTGAGCTTTTGTTGAATAAACTGAACCGCCTGGCAGTCCATATAACGAGTTATCGATCAAAAACTCCGCATCGGACGTCTTTCCTTGTCCTGTATTATGGTAGAAGTTATCGAAGTAATAACTGTTTTTCGTTAAATCGTTCAAGAACGGTGTCACTTCCTGTCCATGAATCTTTTTGTTGATCAGGAAGTTCTGTGTGGATTCCATCGACACAAGGATGACGTTCTTTCCTTTTGCCTCACCGAACATTTTATCATCCGGTTTTTTGTACTCCGAATCCACATAGTTTTTTACGTCTGATAAGTCGCTGCTGTCGGCTAACGCCCTTTGTGTCGATGATTTTGTGCTTAATACCGCATCATAAACATGGTAGTTGTAGATTCCCATCAATTTTACGAGGATCGCACGGTCAAACGTTCTTGTTAATAATTCGGGGCGCTGAATTTCTGCCATTCCAATATTCGCCAGAAAAACGGTTAATGCCGAAACAAATACAAGCCCAATGGTTTTCTTTTTAATCTTTTCAACAGGCTTAACTTTATTAAATAATACGATGGTCAATAACAGTAGAAAGTCCAAGAAATATAAAATATCCAACGGGTGCATTAAGCTTTTTGCACTTCCGCCCAAATCACCAAAGTTTTTAAATTGAAACAGTACCGGAATGGTAATGAAATCATCAAAAAAACGATGGTAGACAATATTGGCATATAAAATAAAAGACATGATAAAATGTATCGTTAACAATGCCTTATTTCGGCTCTTCACGGGTGCGAATAAACCTAAACCCAGGAAGAACAGCGCCGAGCTCAGTGGAGTAATCACTAAGATCATCTGCTGCATAACATTCTCGAGATCAAGGTTCAAACTAAAACGAAAAGCTAAGTAAGATTTAATCCATAGAAGTGTAACGGCTAGCAGGAAAAAATACAATGATTTTTGAGTTGTTGTTTCTGTGTTCTGTTCAAAGTTGTTCATCGGTTTCCCTCCTCTAAAAGGTAAGGACATTGCTACAAATTGACCAATTTGCAGTCACTTTTTGTTTACCCCACCCATTATACGCACTTAAAAGAGGATGTAAAAAAACCTGTATCTTGATTATGAGGCAAATATAGTTTCTTATGAGGATGGCACATGCCAGACTGGGATGATTCTTTAAATTCCTTTAATATGCTCCATTATGCTAGGTAACTGCTGTTTTTCTTTTCCTTAATATTCATGGCCAGCCATATTCATGAAAAAACCCTCCGGGATGGAGGGTTATGAACTAGGCGTAAGCTCTCACTTTATTATATAAACCGCTTGCGGTTAAATCGTAAACAAAACGTTCAAACTCCTGAGGATTCATCTGCTGTGCCGAATCGGATAACGCTTGCCCGGGATGAGGATGCACCTCCGCCATAATTCCGTCCGCACCGACCGCTAATGCCGCTTTTGCAGCAGGAACAAGCAGATCCTTCCTTCCAGTCGAATGAGTAACATCCACAAAGACAGGGAGATGCGTTTCCTGCTTCAAGATGGGAACAGCGGTGATATCCAGCGTATTTCTCGTTGCTTTCTCATACGTTCTTATACCGCGCTCGCATAATATGATCTGATCATTGCCGCTTGCCAGGATATACTCCGCGCTATGCATAAATTCCTCGATGGTAGCAGCCAGCCCCCTCTTTAAAAGAACCGGCTTTGAGAGTTTCCCCGCTTCTTTCAGGAGCTCAAAGTTTTGCATATTTCTTGCCCCGATTTGAATGATATCTAAAAACTTTTCGGCAGCTTCCATGTCTCTTGGATCAACGATTTCACTGATCACAGCGAGTCCGTATTTTTCACCCGCCTGACGCAGCAGCTTAAGGCCTTCTAGTCCGAGCCCTTGAAAATCATAGGGTGACGTTCTTGGCTTAAAAGCTCCGCCGCGCATAAATGTCAATCCCTGTGCTTTAACCGCTCTTGCCGCATCATCGAGCTGCTTTTCACTTTCCACTGCGCACGGTCCTGCGATCAGATGGGGAATCCCATCTCCAATCTTTTCTTCCTTAATGGTAAGCACCGTGTTTTCAGGATGTCTTTTCCTTGATACGAGCAGATGACGGTCATTCTGCCGTTCAGGATTCTTCCCGGCATCTTCGAGTACTTTAACAAGGTTTAGCATAACGTTTTTATGCAAATGCCCGGTTTTATAGTGCTTGACCTTGTCACGCAATGCGAATGTACTTTCCACCCTTAAGGCTCCGTTCTTTTGCAGCAATGCCTCCCGCTGATTTAACAGTTCAAGCAGCTGTGTATCCAGACCTTCCAACCGGTCTCTTAGCTCGTCTAACTTTTCTGTGCTCATGCTTACCTCTCCTATGCTCTGTTTTTAAAACATATTCATTATAGTTGAAAGAAACAGGGGCTGTCACCTGTAAAAACAAAAAAACCCCATACTGACCGTACCAGGGGACGGGCAAAAGGGGCGATGCACATTATTGATTTAGATGTTCCTCCAGCGCAGAGCGGGTGATCGACCAATGCGAGTCATTCCATTTCACCTCTCCATTTTCAAAAAGCAGAACTTGGGGGGATTCGTGTTTGATTCCATAAGTCTCTGCAATCTGATTGGAAAGCGGCCGTGCTTCCTGAACGTTTAAGTAATAGACGTTTTCACTTTGTTCTTCTGCAAATTTTCTGTACTCTTCAAAAGCAGCATGGCTGATAGGGCATGTTGTACTGTTCTTCAATACGAAAACTTTCCTGCTTTCGTTGATCGCCTTTTTAAACGCTTCCGAATCTGAAATCTTGGTTAGTGGCATAGTATTTCCTCCTTTTTATGAAACGCGCCAGGTCGGAAATCTTCCGGGTTTCGGCGCTTGTAAGTGCAGACGGCATTAATGCTAAAATAAAAGCGGAGAAGATGTCTTCTCCGCTTATCATTTCATATTTATTTGGATTGTATCAATATTTGTGCTCAACGAGCTCTTCTTCTGGCTGGCGATTAGCTTCAGCTTCGACTTGGCTCGTAATTTCTCCATACGCATCAGCGCTCTCGTCTGCTACCTCTTTCCCTTTATTTCTCCAATTATCAAGGTCGCGGCGGATGCTGGTCGTTAATTCCTTCACCTTGCCAGCTACTTGATTAGACTGTTCGGATACCGTTCTGGCAATATTGGATGATTTATCTTTCGCCATCGCGGACCATTCACTGCCCTTATCCTTAATCGTACCTGCTTGCTCGTTGATGTCGCTTCTTAATTCCTTACCGCTTTTAGGAGCCATCAATAGTGCAGAAGCAGCACCCACAATTCCTCCGACAAGAGCACCAATAATAAAATCTTTACTGTTAATGTTTTGGTTATTGTTTTCGTTACTCATGATTCTCCTCCTTATTGGTATTGTTTTCTTCGGGAAGATTCCAAGCTTGATTTTCTAATCTTCCATTTTTCCCAAAGGTTGATTGCAACGTTACCCCATTGAACCGCCTGGGAAATATTCTCAGACTGCCGCTCGGCTCCAGTAGAAATCTTTTCTGTTACTTTGCGGACAGATTGATTCACATTATGAATAGAGCTCCCTAAGTCCTGTACGGCAGAAAACACAGTGTTCAAGGAGTCTGCTTTGGTTTGGACATCTTCAGCAAGTTTGTTCGTTTTGTGAAGAAGCTGAGCCGTCTCGGAAGTCACTCCATTTAATTGGGTTTCAAATCCATCTAATGTTTTCGCTACGTTATCGAGTGTTCCCTGCAAAGATTTTAATGTACGGGCTAAGAAAAACACGAGGACAACAAATGCGAGGGCAATGACTGCTACGCTAATTGGGATAAGTACGTTCATGTTTCCACGACACCTCCAGATATGATTGGTTTTAAAATTACCCTGTGCCCATAAAATTAAACATGTATCCTACTATTCTATATTATTTACGGATTTCCTTCTAGAATCGGGGTTCGAACATTACAAATTGTTTAAATTGAGTTAAAATAGATACGTTAGGCCTATCACCATAATTTGAGGGGGAAATTTCTTTGAAAGATCCACGCATTCAACAATTAGCCAAAAACCTGATTACATACTCCGTTAATCTCCAAAAAGGAGAAAAGGTTCTGATTGAAAACTTCGGCTTTCAAAAAGAGCTTGTCAACGCACTTGTGCAAGAAGCCTACGCAGCAGGCGGATATCCGTTCGTCCTGTTAAAAGACCATTCTGTTATGCGCCAGCAATATATGGAAGCATCTGAAGAGCAGATGAAGCTGATTGCTAAGCATGAGGGAGATCTCATGTCGCAAATGGACGCGTACATCGGACTTCGTTCAGGAGACAATATTAATGAGCTATCGGATGTGCCTTCTGAAAAAATGGCGCTTTATGAAAAAACGATCTTCGCTATGCACCGTGAAATTCGTATTAAGAAAACAAAATGGGTCGTTCTTCGTTATCCGAATGCCTCCATGGCGCAGCTTGCCAGCATGAGCACTGATGCCTTTGAGGATTTCTACTTCCAAGTGTGCAACCTCGATTACGGGAAAATGAACGAAGCGATGAAATCTCTCGAGGACCTTATGAACAGAACCGACAAAGTTCAGCTTAAAGGGCCTGGAACAGACCTCACTTTCTCCATCAAAGACATCCCGGCGATCCGCTGTGCAGGGGCCAACAATATACCGGATGGGGAAGTATTCACTGCACCAGTACGCGACTCTGTTAATGGAACCCTTACATATAACACTCCTTCACCTTACCAAGGATATACGTTTGAAAATGTATCCCTTACGTTCGAGAACGGAAAAATCGTGAACGCTACAGCAAACGATTCAGAACGAATCAACAAGATTTTTGATACAGATGAAGGTTCACGTTATATCGGAGAATTCGCCATCGGTGTGAATCCTTTCATCCAGCATCCAATGAAAGATATTCTGTTTGATGAGAAGATTGACGGAAGCTTCCATTTCACACCAGGACAAGCGTATGAAGAAGCTTACAACGGCAACGACTCCAATATCCACTGGGATATGGTTATGATTCAGCGCCCTGATTACGGCGGCGGAGAAATTTATTTTGATGATGTATTAATCCGCAAAGACGGACGTTTTGTTCTCCCAGAGCTTGAAGTCCTTAACCCTGAGAATTTAAAATAGATCCTGTAAAAAGCGCCGGCTGATCGAACTCCGGCGCTTTTTCATACTGTGTTTACTAAAAATAATATTGGTATTCGTCATATTAGACCACGCATCCCTGACGGAAAGAGACCCTCAAGTTCTTTTCCCAACGGCGGTTCAACAACACCCCGCCAAAATCACAGATCATTGCCCTAAAAGAGCTTATGTATAGGAAAAAAAAGGACTCTTCCCGAGTCCCCTTTTTCATCGTTATCCAATTCGTGTGGTCTTCCCTTTATTGCCTTCAGCTTCCTGTTCATAGGACTTTTGGAACTTTTGAATATCCCCTGCTCCCATAAACAATAAAATGCCGTCCGTATGCTGTTCAAGAATACCTACTTTATTCTCAGTCAGAAGCTGTGCGTTCGGAATCAAGTCCTGCAGATCCTTAATTGTGAGTGTACCTGCATTTTCACGAGCGGATCCGAAAATATCACACAAATAAACATAATCGGCTTTGCTTAAGCTCTCACCGAATTCCTGAAGAAATGTTTTCGTTCTCGTAAACGTGTGAGGCTGAAAAATCGCCACAACATCACGGTCTTTGTACTTATATTTAGTCGCTTCAATCGTCGCACTGATTTCTGTTGGGTGATGAGCATAGTCATCAATTAAGACTTGATGTCCAAACGGTTTTTCAGAATAACGGCGTTTTACGCCGCCGAAGGTTTTCAGACGGTCAGCAATAATCTCTACGGGTACATCCTCATAGTGGCACAGTGCAATAACCGCAAGTGCGTTAAGAATGTTGTGGTTTCCGTATCCCGTGATCGTAAACGTGTGATAGAACGTATTACGTACAAATACATCAAATGTTGTACCGTTCTCGTCACGCTTAATATTGGATGCCTGAAAATCGTTATGTTCTCCAAGTCCGTAAAAGACAACAGGCACGTTCGCATGGATCTTTTGCAGATGCTGATCATCACCGCAAGCAATAATACCCTTGGTTACATTCATGGCCATCGATTGAAACGCACTTATAACATCATCGATATCCTTGAAATAATCAGGATGATCAAAGTCAATGTTCGTCATGATGCCGTAAGCCGGTTCATAGGAGAGGAAATGGCGTCGGTATTCACATGCCTCAAACACGAAATACTCGCTGTCTTCCATTCCTTTGCCTGTCCCGTCACCGATAAGGAATGAAGTCGGCTTCGCTCCGCCAAGAACGTGGGCAAGCAGGCCTGTGGTTGATGTTTTCCCGTGCGATCCAGTTACTGCTACTCCTGTATACTTCTTTACAAAGTCGCCAAGGAAGTGATGGTACCGATAGATCGGCAATCCCAGCTCTCTAGCTGCAACAAGTTCTTCATTGTCATCCGGAAATGCATTTCCGGCAATAATGGTCTGGCCTTCTTTAATATTGTTTTTATTAAAAGGAAGTATTGTAATCCCGCGCTCGTCAAGAGCCTGTTGGGTGAAGAAATACTTTTCAACGTCAGACCCCTGAACCTCATTTTTCATATCATGAAGTATTTGGGCTAAAGCACTCATTCCGGTACCTTTGATTCCCACAAAGTGATATTGTGTCATAGTGAAGACCTCCGCAATCAAAAACCTTCTCAGAACCGCCGCTTCAGGCGGCCCATTTTTCAAGGCCTATTTTCTGTCAGTATATGCCTGCTGCTATAGTAATGATAATCAATAAAGAGCTAAGCAGTAACCAACTCATTTTCTCATTATAGCAAAAAATAAAGTCTATCTCCATTACTTCTGAAGGATTGGTCAAAAGAGGTATTTGGTTACACATTCTTTCCTATTTTGCTCTCGATTTCCATATTTATATAGCCTGAAATGAGGTAAAACTCTTAGACATATCTAAGAGTTCTACTCTACCTTTTCAAGACGGGGATTCGGACGGTAGACTCGTCCCGCTTTCGCCTGATGCTTGCCATTCATCAAAACATTGTCCCCGGTAAATCCGATATTAATTTTAAGCAGATTGCTTCCCACTCCGTATATATCCACCGGTACTCCCAGCTTTTCAAATGCGGTGATGCGTTCTTCCGTAAATCCTCCGCTGACCACGATTTTAACATGCTGAAACCCTTCCTGATCAAGCGCTTTTCTCAAGGCAAAAATGAGTTCCGGGTTTACACCGCGCGGATCGAAGCTTCCTAAAACTTCAGGATTGCGGAAAAAATGCTGATCGACCATCGTTCGGGAGGTATCAATCCGAACCCCTTTTAATTCGCTGCCAAATTCTCTTGCTACTTTTAAAGAGTCAGTAATCGCATCGTTGTTGTAATCAACAAGTGCCATCAGTTCATCCTCAGGATACGTTTCATGATACGCCTTTGTCGCTTCAACGATATCTCCGCCGAACAGCTGAAGTAGAGCATGTGGCATCGTTCCCATCCCCTGCTTGCCCCACCATTCATTCATTGCATGGGTGGCCTGAGCCGTTGATCCGCCAATGTAGGCAGCATATCCGTCACCCGCCTGCTGAGCGAAGTGGTCATCGCGGTCCCCCATAAAGATCACTGGCTTCTGAACACCTGAAATACTCGCCGCTTTAACAACGTTATATACATTAGTGGCAACAGAAGTCCTTCTCGCTAAGATTCCGTCAAGCATTCCCTCGAGGAACCCAAAATTTTGGTAGGGTCCTGTTATGGTAAACGCCGTTTCAAAAGGGGAAATCTTATCTCCATCCTTCAGCGAGAAAATCTCCAGTCCATCCGCATTTTTTGCAAATGTCTTGATTAAGGCAATTGCTTCATCTGTACCGCACAGAACCGCTTCGTTTTTTTGAAAAAATTGCATCGTTACTATATTATCGGGCTTGAATTTTTTTACAATTTCACATGTTTTCAGGAAGTACACAGCCGAGAACCAGCCGTCACCTGCCCGTTCATCGAATTTGAACGTCTGATTGGTCAAGCGTTTGATCTTTCCCTGTAACTTCAATTCAATCTCTTTCATATAAACTCCTCATCACCTGGTCAAGAAATTTGCAATTTATGTTATATCATTATCTTGATTAAGCCTGCAAGACTCATACTTCCTTATAATATAGAACTACTCTTCAGAAAACAAGAGAAACTGCATCCTGAAGCAAGTAAAGAAGGCGGTTAAGGATGGAAACGAAAAAAGATGCCCGCAGTCAGCCATGCGGCTGTTCCTGGACATCTCTTTCGACTCTCCTATTATACTTCTGCCTCACTGTACATTTTGCTTTGAAATTCTTCCTGTGTCATGAGGACATTTCTGGGTTTGCTTCCCATCGCTTCTGATACAAGTCCGAAAGCTTCCATCATTTCTACAAGCCGGGCAGCACGATTGTAGCCAACCCTGAATCTTCTTTGGATGCTTGAGGATGAGGCTGCACCTACATCGAGTACATAGTAGCATGCTTCTTCAAACAGGTCGTCTTCTTGTTCAACGGCCTGATTGGACTGGATCAGTTCCTCGCGGCTGAATAAATAGTTGGTCGGATATTGTTCTTTTACAAAGGCGGTGACTCGTTCAATCTCTTCATCCGAAACAAAATTCCCCTGAATACGAACGGCTTTGCTCGAGCCGTTCTCCAGGAACAGCATATCTCCGCGGCCAAGCAGCCGCTCCGCCCCGCTCATATCTATGATCGTTCTTGAATCAATGGCAGACGATACGGCGAACGCTGCGCGAGTAGGAATGTTCGCTTTGATCAAGCCGGTAATCACGTCAACCGAAGGCCTCTGTGTTGCGAGCAGCAGATGAATGCCGCATGCTCTCGCTTTTTGGGCAATCCTGCAGATCGCTTCTTCCACGTCCTGCGGGGAGACCATCATGAGATCAGCCAGCTCATCTATCACCACGACGATGTATGGCATCTTGTTGGCATAAAGCTGTTCGCTCTTCATCTTGTCATTATATCGTTTAATGTCACGCACGCCGTTCCTCGCAAAGGCTTCGTACCGGCGCTCCATTTCATCCACTGTCCATTTCAGAGCTGTTGTTGCTTCCTTAGGGTCTGTAATGACAGGCGTAACCAGATGCGGAATAGCATTATAAGGAGCAAGTTCTACCATTTTCGGGTCAACGAGAAGTAGGCGAACATCTTCTGGTGAAGCTTTATACATTAATGAAACCAATATAGAGTTGATGCATACACTCTTACCTGAACCCGTTGCTCCCGCAATGAGTCCGTGAGGCATTTTTTGCAGATCAGTCACGATCGGTGAACCCGATAAATCGAGTCCCAGTGCTACAGTCAGCGGCGAAGAACTGCCTCGGAATTCCTCACTCTCCAGGATTTCTCGCAAGTACACCGCCTGGCTTCTGCGGTTAGGCACCTCGATTCCAATCGTGTTCTTACCGGGAATTGGTGCCTCGATTCGAATATCCTTAGCGGACAGGCTTAACTTAATGTCGTCGCTCAGATTAGTAATTTTGTTCACTTTAACACCAGGCGCTGGCTGTACTTCCAATCTTGTGACAGAAGGGCCCTTCGTCATATTTACAACTCTGGCGTTGACATTAAAGTTATCCAGCGTTAATTGAAGCAGGTCCCTCTGTTCTTCCATCCAAATGCTGTCATCCTCTTCCTGAACCGGGGGATGATGCAGCAGATTCGATTGAGGGAATGAAAGTGAAGCGGGTTCTGGTGATTCCACGACTGCCTGTTCAGTTTGCACCGGCCGGCGCTTTGCCTCTTGCTGCCTTTCTGCCGACTTACGGTCTTTCTTCAGCATCAGTACATTAAAAGGTACGTATGAACCTCCAGGCTTTTTCTCTTGTGCTTTTTGCGGCAGAGGCACGTCTTTGGTTGTCTCTTCAACAATCGGTGCATAAGCCCCCTCATGCTGTTCTGTATAGGATTCCAACGGAACACTTTCAGACACCTTTTCTTCCGGTTCTGGTTTTGGATCTGTGAAAACAGCTTCATACACCGTTTCCTCTTCAGACGCAGGAAGGCTGACTTCCACTCTCTGCTCAGCCGCTTTACTTTCTGGCATGAATTCTGTGGAACTGTCCAGGTCAAGAACACGTTCAGCAGGTTCAGGCAGCTCGATGATATCCCTTTTAAATTCATCCAGCAGAAGAAGAGGTTCGTCTTTAGATCGGATATGTTCGATCGGCTGTTCCTTCCGATGTTCTTGCACGACCGTCTCCATTTCATCATGGCTTTGAAGGACAACTGGCTCTTTAATGGAACTTGATTCTTTGAGAAGCTCATCCATTAAATCTTGATCCGGAATCTTTTTCTTTTGAATCTCTGACAGCTTCCAAAGCCCGGGATTCAGAATCGTATCTGGTCTTCTTTCGCCATAGCCGTATATTGGGGATGGCACCTCTGATGGCCTGAAACTGCTCTTCGGCCGGTCATCATAAGCAGCCGGGCTGCTTTCTTCCTTCTTGCCTCTGTTGCCAAATCCGTAAATAGGTGAAGGAATCTCCGTCGGCTTAAACTGGCTTTTTGGAGGTGAACTGCTGTATCTGTTTTCTGTCGAATTCGAGTCCCCTTTTATACTCCGGCCATCACGATTGCCAAAGCCATAGATAGGGGATGGAATTTCTGAAGGCTTGAAAACCTTTGCCTTTTCTTCTTTAGATGCAGTCTCCAATTTCTCTTTTTTAGGAGGAGCCTCTTTCTTTTGGTCATTTGGAGAATGATAGGTTTCTTTCGCATCTCTATGATCAGGCGCCTTTAAATAGCCAGGATTTTTCATTCTGGCTGAACGGTGAGTACCGATCTCTTCTTCATCTGAAACGAGAGGAAAACGGAACTTTCCTTCTGACGGGTAGCGGCTCACCATCCGTGCTGCAGAATGATTTTGGCTGTTTTGAAACCGTCCTACAGACCGTTGTTGAGGAGGTACTGCTTTTTCTTCGTTATGTATTTCCGGATTTATTGTTTCTTCTGCGTCAGAAGGTTCATCATCAAACATAAACTTCATCATTTTTTTAAACCACGACATTGCCATCACCTTCTTTTTTTCTAGGTCTATCTTTTTATTGTAGCGGAAATTGTCACATTCTTTAAGAAAAAATTGCCAACAAATCCAAAAATATAAAAACCACTAGATTGCTCTAGCGGTTATGGTAAGTGGCGGGCGTTGCGGTTATTGCTTTGCC
The DNA here is from genome assembly GCF_050468105.1 of Fictibacillus sp. NRS-1165. Taxonomy (NCBI): domain Bacteria; kingdom Bacillati; phylum Bacillota; class Bacilli; order Caryophanales; family Fictibacillaceae; genus Fictibacillus; species Fictibacillus sp. NRS-1165. Next base: position 50,534 of record NZ_JBDPNU010000056.1, on the reverse strand, counting down.
GCCCTGAATGGAAAAAAAGCCGCCAAATACTGCCTATCATTCAGCAAAATCCGGATGTTTCGCTTTTCATCGACCTATCCTATTGATAATTTTCGGCCTTGAACCTGCTTTTATGACTTTTTTAAAGCCATTTTTACCAAGAATTTCATTGAATCTCCTACTCTCCCTCTGTTTCATCGACAGGCTTGTTTTTTGCCAGGATGAAAACAGGTTCCAGCTCACCCTTTTCATATAAGAAAGGGAGTGCAGTTACGGGCACACGGCCGTTCATGAAGAACTGCATCGCCATTTGCGCCAAAATATCATACCCCTGGTTGTTGCGGACATCAGCCAAGATGAGGACGTCCTGATGAGGAACTGCAACTGCAAGTGTTCCTGTTGCTTGCTTTTCCATCCGGTCAAGCAAAGCCGAATTCAGAATCCTGCTCGCATCATAGCCGTCATTATGGTTGATAAAGTGGAATGTGTTGCCGGCAACCTCATCCTTCTTCATTTCAGTTCCCAATGAACGAACATTAAAACGCGCTATTTCCCTTAACTGTTCTCTGCTGATCTTCAAATCCTCCAGCATCTTTTCACTGATTAGACGGTACGTATTCCCCAAATCCAGGGCATAAAAAACTCTCGTCTCCGCCGTATGCTCCTCATGGATCAAAGCGTCTCCCTCCGGCGATTCTGTCGGGAATGAGGTCGATCGGATCACAGGATAGATGTTCTTTTCTTCCTTGGTTCCGGGAGCTGCATCAATCGCATTCAGCGCTTCTTCCACATGATATACGAGCTCATCCAAAAAGGCATCCTTCTTGTTTTGCCATTCAACAGCCAGCCCCGAAAGAGAAAGAGTAATTCCCTTCTGATGCTCCTTATGCTCTATTCTTAGCTGTTCTGTTTCACGGTCGTATGATAATTGCCACTCAGGGCGGTCCAGCCGCTCTTCAAGCACTTTTTTCAGCTTCAGGCTTGTACTCATGTTATCTCCCTCCAGTATGAAAGCATAAAAAACCTCCTGACCGGAGGTTTTTTGAAATAAATGTGGTGCCCTGCGCAAGTTTCTCAGTGCTGAAAACTTGCACTACATCAATCTTGTTTATATTCTACAACAACTTCTGTGCCCAATCCTCCGCGCGCATTCCATGTCGCGACAATTTTAAGGTACTTCGGTTTAAGAAGGTCAACGAGGTCTTCCTTCATTTTGTTCGTTGCATGCTCCTGATAGATTCCTACGTTTCTGTAAGAAGTAAGATAGTATTTTAATGATTTCATCTCGACAAGGTCTTCATTCGGGATATAGCTGATGATGATGTCCGCAAAGTCTGGAAGCCCGGACCAAGGACATACAGAGGTAAACTCTGTTGTCGGAATCGTTACCATTGTATCCTTTCCAACATACTCGTAAGGAATGGTCTCTAAAATATCAACCAAAATGACGCTCTCATCTTCTATATCAAAACGAATGCCTTCGTATTTCTTATGATTTACTTCTACCCTAGCCATTAATAACGCCCTTTCTTAATGTAATGCATGACGTGTAAACGTCCTCTTAAGATTTTAACACATTTCTCTTATTTGTTGGCGCTGACCGGCAAATTATTTATAAAAGCAGAGATTTGTTCCTTCGTTTTGCGTTCTTTGTCTACGTACCTTGCGACCTCTTTTCCTTCATGGAAAGCAACAAAGCTCGGGATACCAAAAATATCGAGCTCCCGGCAAAGGTCGATCAACTGGTCACGGTCAACAAAGACAAATGTATACTGGCTGAACTCCTGTTCTAGCTCCGGAAGAAACGGTTTAATGAAAACACAATCCGGGCACCAGTCTGCTGAAAAAACAGCAATCACAGTTCCCTGCTGTGTTATTTTATTGAATTCTTCGTTGCATTCTATGGTTCTCATGCATAACTCTCCTTTTATTGGTTTATTTTCATATCTCCTGGACTAATGTATCCTTTGTTTCTCATCCATTCTGAAGCTACCAGACTGATCACAATTGGTCCAGCAAAATGCAATAGAAAAATGTACAAAAACACCAGCCAGCTGAAACCCATGGTCCGAAGCGTCATGATCTGCCCCACGAGCCCGCTTGTTCCCATCCCAGCTCCTGCCGGGATGTTGACCATATGAAAGACCAATGTGCCGATTGGGGCAAGGATGATTCCGGCCAGGGTAGGCGGGATTAAAATTTTCGGATTGCGGACCACATTGGGGAACTGCAGCTTTGATGTGCCTATTCCCTGCGTAATCCAGCCTCCGATACCATTATCTCTGTAGCTGATTGTTGCAAACCCGATCATCTGCGCCGCACATCCGATCGTAGCTGCACCCGCCGCGAATCCTTCCAATCCGAGCATGATGGCGATCGCCGCACTTGAAACCGGACCGGTAAGAGCCATTCCGAGCAGCACGGCCACAAGGATACTCATAATAAACGGCCGCTGTTCGGTAGCCCACATGACAAGATGGCCAAAGCCCTTCATGAACTGTGCAATGCCGGGACCCGCAAAATAAGCCATTGTATACCCAGTGAGAATCGTAACTGCCGGAGTAATTAATATATCCACCTTTGTTTCCTTGGACACCAGTTTTCCGGCTTCGACCGCAATTAAGGCCGCTGCAAAACACCCTGCGACACTTCCAAGCTCTGCTCCTGCAGATCCTGCAACAACCGAAGCAAACAGGACCAGTGGCGGAGCTTCAAGTCCATAAGCGACTGCCGCTCCGATCGCCGGACCGAGCAAAGTCATAGCAAGGCTCCCCATTTTTATAAAAAACGGCCAGCCAGCCTGCTCGCCGACCGTTTTTAATATTAAACCGACCACCAGAGACGACATCAAACCGAGGGCAAAGTAACTGAAACCTGTTATAAAGTAAACTTTCGGCGAAAGGGAAACCCCTTTTTTTTTCAGAAAATAACGCACATCTATTCTCCTCTTTCTTTAATGACGGATTATGATACCAGACATATCCCATTTATTATACAAGAGTATTAACATCTGTAAAGACAGTTCGTGTTTCATCGGAAAATTCTCAATGCGTTCTTGTGCTTTATAAAACAATATTAAAAAGATTCCGATAGTAAGGATATAAAGGGGGCACACAATGAACATGTCTATACGCAACAGAGTAAGATTCATGCTGTTTATGAGCTTGATCGGAATGCTGATCATGATTGGATTCATGGCATGTTATGTCTGGTTTAGCGGAAGGATGGATCAAGAAAAGGAACAATTGCAGCAGAACAGCATTCAAAGCAAAGAAATCTACAGTGAACTGACAACCGTCCGCAAAAAAAGAACAAGATTACTTGCGGCTTCCTTCCACAGAAAAAGCAAAAGAGATCAACTCTTCAGTTCTTACATTGCAAAAGAAAGTAGAAAATTATGCAAAGAACGCCAATAATCGTTCATTAAAGAATGAATACAACCATATCTCAAAAAAAATTAAGCAATATGGAACTTCCTTTAATTCTACTTCTTCTATGGCCGCTCAGATCACCGGGCTCAAAGAATTGATGGCTGAAACGTCGTCAAACTTTGAAAGGAAAGTTTCCGGCATGAAGGATATTCAACTATACAATCAGTTTCTCATCATGAACAAGTATGAAAAAGAATTCTACTTGGCCTTTAACGAAGAGAATGTGGCTAAATTTCAGGAATCTGCCGGACGCCGCTCTCCCCAAAGACGATTTGGCCGATTTCAAAACCAAGCTTTTAAAGTACACTTCTTCAGCAGGCAACATCCAATCGTCCTCTAAACAAATCAATGAAATGACAGGTGAATTTGAAACGATTGCAAGCAACGTTGAAACTTCCATTTTGAAGATCGAAAAATCCAACGACCAGAAGCGAGCTGAACTGACAGATCAACAATCCGGATTAAAATCATTGCTCACCTGGTTCTTGATCAGTATTTCTGCGATCGTTATAGTGACCCGTTCAATCGCACGCTCCATTTCATTATTAAAAGAGGGCGCTACGGTTATCGGAAACGGAAACCTGGAATACAGGGTACTAACCACCTCCAATGATGAGATGGGAGAGCTCGCTGACACCTTTAACAGGATGGCCGAAAAAATGCAGCGATCCATGAGTGAAGTACAGTATGCTTCTGAACAGCTGGCTGCTTCCTCCCAGCACCTTGCCGCGATATCCCAAGAAACGACCGCACAAACAGAGGAAGTTTCCGATGCGGTTCAGCAAGTCTCCATTGGGGCACAGAGCCAGGCAGATCATCTTCATGAGAGTACCGTTCTATTATCGGAAGTGACAGACGCCATCCAGGAAACAGCTTCTATAAGTGAACAGATCGCACAAGATACTCTGCAAGCAGAGGAAGACGGTAAATCAGGAATGGAAACCGTTCAGCAGCTCGATACGCATTCCGAAAAATTCATCTCTCTCGCGAACGATCTTATCTCTGAAATACAGGATGCCAATGCACAGTCCAAACAGATCCATTCCATCGTACATACCATTCAGGAGATTGCTAGAAGCACGGATTTGCTTGCATTGAACGCTGCCATAGAGTCGGTCAGAGCGGGTGAGGCTGGCAGAGGGTTCTCTGTCGTGGCGACTGAGGTGAGAAAGCTGGCTGAACGTTCAAAAAATGAAGCTCAGCAGATCCAGCAGCTTGTTAAACGGATGGGAAGCCAGATGGATAATCTTGCACAGGAAACGTCAAGGTTTGAAGTATACAGAAACGAGCAGCTCCAATCGGTCTCGATGACAAAACATGCTTTTGAGTCCATCGGAACAAATGTCACTGCTATCCATGAAAAGATCAGCCATATTCAGAAAGCAATACATCATGTTGGCGAAGCAAATATCGGCCTTTCTGAAAAACTTCACGAAGTAAGTGCCATCTCTCAGGAATCAGTGGCTACAAGTGAACAGGTCAGTGAATCGAGCATTCACCAGAAACGGGCGATCAATGAAGTGAACATTGCAGCGAACGAGCTGCAGGAAATTGCGCTTAACCTGCAGAATGAAGTTCAGCAGTTCCATCTTGGAGAAACGGCCAAACTTGATAGAGAAGAACAACCGGTGGAGCCCGAATCCGTGGAAGAAGCTTATCAGGAAGCAGCCGCAGCTCAGCACGATGAACTTTCCCATGAGGAGCCGGAAGAGCCGGACCGGATTGGCGATGTTCACCTGAATGAAGATCTTGGACAAGTAAAATAAACAGAAAAAAGCTCCCGTTTAGGGAGCTTTTTTAGCTTCTATCTGTTTTGATAATAGTTGTATTGCCCGTAAAGCATCTTGACGATATGTTCAAACATCTCGTCCCTTGCCAGCATACCATTCGTAAAAATGCCGATGGCGCCCGCTTTTGTTCGAACATGTTTATCCGCAGTGAGGCTGGCCATGACATCTCCCAGTTCATGACCTTTTCTGACCGGTTCAGCGATTTCCTTCGGCAGGGGAATCTTTGCTCCGCTTGCCACTAAAACCTTGCCTTCCCTGTCCGCTAAAGCCCCCCAGTTGCATAAATACAAGGTTCCTTCAGCTTCAGAGACACCGCCCTCCAAACCAAACCCAAGATCAGCACCATTTGCTATGCAAGCCTTAGCCCGGTTCATTGCGCCAAGCTTCGTCTCTTCATCTGAAAACGGCTGAGGAGAAACACCTGAAGGTACATCCATCGATTGAACCGTTTCATTCAACACGTTTTCAACTGCTTTTATTTTCGCCGGATTGAACGATCCAACCGCAATTTTCATACTATTACCCTGGCTGGCCATTTAATCATTCAGGATGCTGTCCAATGTGGTTTGATCCGTGCTTTTTACGAGTTTAATGAGTAGTTCTTTGGCAGCAGCATAATCATCAATATGGACAATCGAACCGTGTGTATGAATGTAACGGGAGCAGATCCCTACAACCGCTGATGGAACCCCTTTTCCTGAAAGGTGGACGCTTCCTGCGTCAGTTCCGCCTGGGGAAACGAAATATTGATAGGGAATTTTATGGGTTTCAGCCGTATCTAATATAAACTCCCGCAGTCCTTTATGTGTGATCATCGTACGATCAAGAATGCGCAATAATGTCCCTTTTCCAAGATGGCCAAATTCATTTTCATTACCAGTCATGTCATTGGCAGGACTTGCATCCAGTGCATAGAAAATATCAGGTTCTATCAGATTAGCGGCTGTTTTAGAACCCCTTAGGCCCGCTTCTTCCTGAACGGTAGCACCAGAGTAAAGCTGGTTTGGCAGTTTGGTTCCCTTCACTTCCTTTAACAGCTCAATCGCCAGTCCAACGCCATAACGGTTATCCCATGCCTTGGCAAGAATTTTTTTAGGATTGGCCATCGGTGTGAAAGGACAAATCGGGACGACTTGCTGGCCCGGACGGATGCCGATCTTTTTAGCATCTTCCTTGTTATCGGCTCCGATATCAATATACATGTGCTTTATATCCATCGGTCTCTTCCGTTGGTCCTCTACCAGAAGATGCGGCGGTACGGAACCAATAACACCAATGACAGGTCCTTGATCTGTAATGATCTGCACCCTCTGTGCAAGGAGAACCTGGCTCCACCAGCCTCCAAGGGTTTCAAAATGAATCATACCTGCTTTTGTAATCCTTGTTACCATAAAGCCGACTTCATCCATGTGGCCGGCAACCATGACCTTTGGCCCTTCACCATGTTTGACACCAAAAATGCTGCCAAGCCCGTCTTGAATAATTTCATCGGAAAGCGGTTCGATTTCTTTTCTGACAAACTTTCTTACTTCATGCTCAAATCCGGGTGCGCCGGGCAGCTCCGTTAAAGTGCGAAATAAATCCAGCGTTTCAGTATTCATTGTTTCTCCTTTCGGAAAGCAAGTATATGTATACCCCTATTGTAACGCTGGAAACAAAAATTTTCCAATGCCACAAAAGGGATCATTCTCCTTAAAAAGATTGATAAGGAATAGGATCGGCCGCGCCGGCTTCTTCAAACCCTTTTAACCGCAGCTGGCAGCTGTCACATTCTCCGCATGCCTCTTCTTCGCCATTATAACAGGAGGTCGTCAGATGATACGGAACTTCCAGTTCAAGGCCTCTTTCGATGGTTTCTTTTTTTGTCAGATGCATTAGAGGAGCGCAGATCCTGATCTTATCCCCCGTTGTTCCTGCTTTGGTAGCAAGATTTATTGTTTCATTCATACTGCTGATAAATTCCGGACGGCAGTCAGGGTATCCGCTGTAATCAACCGCTGACACACCGATATAGACGGCTTCAGCTCCGATTACTTCCGCATACGCACTTGCTAGTGAAAGAAATATCATGTTTCTGGCGGGAACATAGGTAGCCGGAATCTCTTCATTTTCACCCTTTTCCATCGGCACTTCGATCGAGACATCTGTCAGAGCACTGCCGCCTATTTGATTTAGAAACGCAATATCGACGATGCGATGGTCGTTCACTTTGTAATGTTGTGCAACCTTTTGGGCCTGAAGCACCTCACGGCTATGCCGCTGGCCATAATTAAAGGTCAGCGGGTACAGTTCATAACCTTCATCCGCTGCAATTCCCATACAGGTTGTACTGTCCAATCCGCCACTTAATACAATAACCGCTTTTTTCATGTTATACCCCTCTCTTATCCGGATGCCAAATAATTTTATGAAGCTGCATACTGACTTTTACATCCGGCATGCGCGCCTGAAGAACTTTGTTTACAAGTTTTGCAGGCGGCATCGTTTCCCACACGGGACTGAACAATACCTGTCCTTGTTTGTGATGCATGTTGACGACAGATGCTGCGAGATCGAAATCTTCATCACTGCCGATCACAAATTTAATCTCATCCTGAGGCTCCAAGTAATCGAAGTTCTCATGAACCATGCGATCCATTTCTCCGGAAGCGGGAAGTTTATAATCCATAACAAACCTTGCTTTTTTGTTAATGCAGCGATCGTTCTCCCTTAGTACTTGAAACGGTTCAAGAGGGATCGCACCATTTGTCTCTATATGAATATCTTCTATTCTTTCAATTTCAGCCATCGCTTTAAGGAGTGCAGCAGATTTTTCCCGGTGAATCAGCGGCTCTCCGCCTGTAAAGCAAATTCGCTTAGATGAAAATGTATTGATTCTCTCGATGATTTCTTCAATCGTTGCTTCAAATTCCGGTTTAGCTGGAGCATAGCTGTAAGTTGTATCACACCACGTGCACCGAAGATTACAATGGAATACCCGTACAAAAATCGTAGGAAATCCTGCGGCCATCCCTTCTCCTTCGATGGTCTCAAAGATTTCTACCATCGGAACCTTCCATTGAGAATAGACGTCAGTTGACGGCAGGTTAAAATGATTCGTCATGTTCCATCCACTCCCTTTTTAAGGTTGCATAGCTTGTAGGTGTCTCATATAAAACGATTTCTTCCAAGCGGAACCCTTTTTCTTTCCAATGGTACTCTTTTAATTTTTTATCAAATTCTTCCCAGATCCAAACGACCATATTTTCAGCTGTTGTGTTCATGTCCGGCAGCACTTCATTTAAATAGCGATGATCCAGCCTGCTCTCGATCGCTTCTTTGTAGATCTTTTTAATGTCACCAAAATCCATCGAGATTCCCACCGGATCAACAAAGCCGCTGATCGTCAGTATCAGCTTATACGTATGGCCATGGAGGTTCTTGCATTTCCCTTCATAGCAATGCAGGTGGTGAGCAGCATCGAATGTAAATTCTTTCGTTACTGCAACTCGCTTATGATGGTACTTCAGCTTGCTTCGCTCTATATCTTCATCTATTTTTTGAACCTTCTTCGGAATTTCAAACTCCACATCATTCATCCTTCCAAGAACATGGAATACCCATAAAAAAATCCCTACACCAAAAGATGGTTCGGGAGAGAGTGAAAGATTATATAAGTTTCCACGCTCCCTAGTTTTTTTTAGCGAGGGGCGGGAATTTCGAACCCTCATTTTTATAACTGCCTATTAAGAATAGCAAATATGTCAGAAAAACTAAAGCTTTCTGTTATACTGTATGGGGAAATTACAACAGAAAAAGGAGATGCTGAAAATGAAAGCAAGCAAATGGATTCTCGCCGGAGTGGCCGGCTTCGCAGCAGGATACTCAGCAGCAAAGCGAACACCACAGAACCTGACTCCTGAAAAAGCCCTAAACATTGTAAAGAGCCGAACAAAAGATGAATTTATGGTCACCGGCTCCTGGATCGGAGTTCACACCGAAGAAGTGAAGCGTTTCGGACTCCCATATACCGTTTACAAAGGCGGACTTTCTAGCACACTCAACTCTACTCTTACTCAGTTTGATTTTATGATTGATGCAAAAACAGGAACGATTCTTGATATTTCAAAACATGGTGAAAAAGCCGAAATATTGGCTTAATGAACAATCTGTTTAATAAAAGCAGACGAGAAAAAGCGCCGCGTGTATGCGGCGCTTTTTATTATTAGTTAAAATCCTTCACATGATTGTACAAGTTATTTTTAATTTTGAATTTCGTTGTAAGGTACTGTCCTTTTTCCCAAATCGTTAACAAGTATAAAGGGATCAGCAAGACAAGGGAAAGAAGCAGAATAATCACGATGTAATCCATCTTCGTGCCCACTTGGTCTTCATGCGATTTTTTATACTGCTCAAGCTCAGGACCTGCTTTTGCAACTTCCTGCTCTGTCAGCATTTTATTGTTTTTCGGATTGTAATAGACAATATCCTTATGTTTGAAGTAAAAGACATTATCTCTCAATGTTTTGTAAGAACCCATTCCGACAACAATTTCAGCAGTGTCGAGCTTTGGATCATTGTTTGGTACCGTCTTCAGATCTGTGATCTCAATGCTGCCTTTTTTGTAATCGTAGTGCTTTTCTTTCAGCCCTTTTTCAATGGATGCTTTCATTTCATTGTCCGCTGTCGCTCCAGCTGCGGAAGCGATAGAGGCAAAAGAAAAAACAAGAGTAAAAACGGACAATAGTGCAACAATCTTCCTTTTCATCAAAATCCTCCTTGCTTTCAGTCCTATTCCAATTCTAATCTCTTCCATCATATCATATATTTCCTTTTTATTTACCCGGAAATTTTGACAAAGACTTACTTTTTTTGCCGAGGTATGCTCTCTATGATCTTTCCGCCGGCATCCCATTTCACTGCGCGGTACACAGCATCATGGTAAAAAAAGTACCATGTTTCCGGCTTGATCCATTTTTGCTTTTCGTATATCGAGGTCATTGGATAATCATCATAAGCGAGTACCCAAAGCGGATTCTTATGTGCGTGGGTTGGCATTATATCCCCCAGGTGATAGAGGACAGTCCCTTCGGTTTGGATTTCGATAATACTGTGCCCGTCACTATGTCCACCCGTATGGATCATCTTAATGCCGGAAATAGGCTCAAATGATTCATTAAATGTTTCCACCTGGTGTTCAATGGGTTTCCAGTTTTCTTCCCAGTATGTATTTCTTGAACGGATATTCGGATTCTTCAGTTCCTCCCATTCAGTTTCAGACGTATAGATGACAGCGTTTTCAAAAACCGGCCTGATCTCCCCTTCTTCACGCTTTGTTAACCCAGAGGCATGGTCAAAATGCATATGCGTCATCAATATGATGTCAATATCAGCGGCTGATATTTCGATTTCTTCCAGACTCTCTTCAATGACAGATTCTTGATGCACACCGTAATTGCGCTTTTGTTTTTCACTTAGCTTCCCGTTGCCGATTCCTGACTCGATCAGGATGTTCTTTCCGAACCCCTGAAGCAAAATCGGTTCTGTTCTCAATTCAATTTGATTCAGCTCATTCACAGCATATTTTTTACTCCAAAGCGGCTTTGGCACTACACCAAACATGGCACCCCCATCCATATGAGTGACCCCGCCATCAAGCCAGGTTAACGTCAGACGGCCTAGTTTCCATTGATCCATTGTAAGACTCTCTCCTTTGCAACAATTAAAAATAGTCTGAATTCAGTGTACCATATTGCCTGCAGATTTTCAGGCAAATAAAAAAACCCGGGCATTCCCGGGTTACTTTTTGGAACGGAATTGCGCTTCTGTCCGATAAATCCTGAAACCCTTGGACGAAAATTTCTCTTCGTACTCCGTCATGATATTTCCTTTAAAATCACTTTTATGCAAATCAAGCCAAACTTGTTTTAGGATCATGCCATATTTTGAGAAGCTATGGAGGGAATACTCAAATAAACCCTGATTATCCGTTTTAAAATGGATTTCTCCCTCGTCTTTAAGAATGGTTTCGAAAGTGGACAGAAACGATTTGTAAGTTAAACGCCGCTTTTCATGCTTGTTTTTCGGCCATGGATCGGAAAAGTTAAGATACACTCTTGACACCTCACCCGGCTCAAAAAAATCAGTCAGCTTTTGGGCATTTTCTCTGATCAGTTTAACATTGCCGATCTCTTCCGTAACAATTTTCTCCAAGGCTGAGACGATTATACTATCGTAAATTTCCATACCGATATAATTGATATCCGGATGGGCTTTCCCCATTCCAGTCACAAACTTTCCTTTACCCGTCCCGACTTCGATATGAATCGGATGATCGTTCCCAAAATACTCGTTCCATCTGCCTTTTAAATCAGCAGGATTGGGGGCAACAATTTCAGGATAATCATTTAGCTTTTCTTTTGCCCATGGTTTAAAACGCTGACGCATGATCTATCTTCCTTTCTTACATCCAATACCGTTTGCACACCTTCGACATTTTAACACGAAAAGCGGCAAAGCAAAAGGCTAGGTTAAATTCACCATTCAAAAAAAAGAATCCGCATCGGTTCGTTGCGGATAAATTCTTCTGTATTCCATACCCTATGATTATTAAAACATTTACCAACAGCTCATTAGAAGGACGTGAAGATAAATGCCGCTTGATTATACCCATCAGCTTACCCTGTTAAGGGACATTCTTCAAGATCATCATACGGATTGCAAGGGTACGCCGCAGGAGTGCGCCCAGTTGGAACGTCTGGCTAACCAACTGATGCAGCATGGGAATTTTAATAATGACGTGAAAGACGTATTGGGTCTCATTAACACCTATAGCCATGATGGCTCCACCCATGAAAACCTTGAACAACATATTACAAATCATAAGCCGCATATCGAAAATTGGCTGAATACGATCCAGCCGGATCACTTTTCATAGCAAATGAACAGAGATTTCCTGGGGAATAAATGGAAATTGTCGAACGGTTAATTAATATAATAGCTTTTTTGCAGAACTTGCTTTAAAAAATTGTACCAGTATTCCTTTTCAGCGTCATGTTCCCTATCGCTATGCCAAAATACCGACAAAATGGTTTGTGCGACGATATACCAATGCATTCGGCGCTGAAGATCAACGGTTAATTCCACTCCGTAAGTGGAGAGCCATTTTGACCAATTATCACGCGGAACATACCAGTACAGCAGCATTCCCAGGTCAAGGGCCGGATCAGCAATCATCGCGCCATCCCAGTCAATGAGATATAACTCGTTGGTTTCGCTCAACAACCAGTTATTATGATTAACGTCACAATGGCAGACGACTTTCTCGTCATGCTGGATGACGTTTTTTTGTAATTTTAAATAACGGACGGCCTCCTTAATTTTCGGAGGACATTCATGTTGATATTGAATGTTGGTTTCTATATCATCAATAATCAGTTCTGGAGTGAGCGGCTTCTTACCCAGGCGTTTTAACATATCAAGGAGTTCAGAAGACTTATGTATTCTGCCTAATAGTCTTCCTACAGCATCATTCATCATTTCGGATGCTTTAAGTTCCCTTCCGTTTAGCCACTTTTGAGCCGTAATCACATCTCCGTTGCCCAATCTTTTTGTCCATAATAATTTCGGAACAATTCCTTCCGCAGAAAGTACTGCAAGAAAAGGTGACGAATTGCGCTTAAGAAAAAGCGTCTGATCTTCATATTTAGCTTGATATGCTTCTCCTGTTGCCCCACCAGCCGGCATGATCTGCCAGCCTTTGCCTAGTAGATGTTCCAAATCGTTCACCTTCAATCTCATGCGGAAAGTTAATATGTCCTGTTTTATATCGGTTAATAAACACCTTATTTAAAATTAAAAAACCTCTACGAATACATTATTTTAACACAGCCTGAGAAAAAATCGTACATATTTATGTTCCATAAAAAATTATTCGGCCGATTGGACAGCCATCGTAAATCCTAGAGGAGGAATGAGAAGCGTTCCAGAATCTGTTTTATACAATCCATCCTCCTTCACCTCCAGCGCCTCTGCCGTCACTGTCCAATCGCCAGGGGATGGGAGCTGGTAAACCTTCTCGCTTGGATGGCTGTTGTACAGGAGGAGGATATCTTTCCATGTGTCCACCCTTTCTGAGCTTTTGATCCTGAACCCAATCATTCCTTCAGGCAGCCCGTCGAGAAGAGATAAGGAGTGTTCAATCGTTTCAGGTTCATCCAAACGAAAAGCGGGATGGTTCTTTCTGATTTGAAGGAGCTCGGTAACATATTGCACATCTTTTTCAAATTTAGATCTTCGCTCCCAATCGAGCCGGTTGATTGAATCGCCAGATTTATAGCTGTTACCATCCCCTTGTTTACTGCGAAAAAACTCCTGGCCGGCATGGAGGAACGGTACCCCCAGTGAAAAAACCGTAAGTGCTGTTCCAAGCAGGTGCCTTTTTCTTAGTACCGTCCCATCTTCATTAGGGTGCAGCGTAAGCAAACGGTCCCATAACGTATGGTTATCATGGCATTCAATGTAATTTATACTTTGGCCCGGTGTATTAAACAATCCGTGCTCTTTTGAGTTGCCTGATACATTTTCATACAGCCTCTCGATCTGTGAAGTATCCCCATTAATGAAACCTTCATTGGCGGCATGAAAAATATTCCCTTTTACAAGGTCGCGGAAACGGTCATTAAAGAACGAGATCCCCGGCATCCTGCGTGCAGAATCAATACAGGCTTTTTGGTCTTCATCCAGCCACGTGTTCATCTTCCATCCTTCTCCCAAAATAAAAACAGAAGAGTTGATCTTCGCCAGTTCTTTATAGGTCTCATTCATCGTTATGATGTCATGAATCCCCATTAGATCAAAACGGAAGCCGTCCACTTTATACTCCTTCGTCCAATAAAGCACGGAATCGATGATAAATTTCCTCATCATAAATCGTTCGGAAGCGGTATCATTTCCAACACCCGTTCCATTGACAGGGTTTCCGCCATAATCAAACCTGAAGTAATAGCCTGGAACAATCTTTTCAAAATTGGACGTCTCTCTGATAAACACATGGTTATAAACGACATCCATGATAAGCCGCAGGCCATTATTATGCAGGGAGGCGATCAAAGCTTTATATTCCTTTATCCTTGAGACCGGGTCCGCAGGATCCGTCGCGTATGAACCTTCAGGGACATTAAAATGGAGCGGATCATATCCCCAGTTATACTCCGTGTCTGATTTGGTTTCATCTATACTGCCGTAATCGTTGACAGGCAAGAGCTGGACATGCGTGACACCGAGGTTTTTTAAATAGTCGATTCCTGTAGTGGTGTGGCCAGGACCAGACGTGCCTTTTTCAGTAAATGCCATGTACTTCCCTTTGTGCTTCATCCCGCTTGACGGGTGGATGGAAAAATCCCTGACATGCAGCTCATAGATGATGCTGTCTGTTTTTTTGAGGGGGAGAGGCGAATTAACCGTTTCCCATCCTTCGGGGTTGGTCTTATTAAGGTCGATCACCACTCCCCTCTTCCCGTTGACCGTTACGGCTTTTGCATAAGGATCGATCGCTTCATTGACAGTATGGTTTACCCTGACTAAATAGCAATATTCGTGAAGATGATGATCGCCTGCTATTTCCGCTTCCCATACCCCCCGATCTCCGAGCTTCATAGGGTGCTCGAAAGCTGTACTCGCACTCGTAAACAGCTTTAATCTTACAGTGGACGCCGTAGGTGCCCATACTTTAAATACCGTTTTCTCAGGACTATAAACGGCCCCTAGATCTTTTTTTTCATAGGCGAAGACCTCATCAAACTCCTTTGTTCTGACTACAGCTCCCGTTTTTAACGGGATTTCCCCTCCATCCGGATATACCACCCAGTAATCTCGATAGATGGGAAGTTTCTGATCAAGCACCATATGAAAAAGCAGCCGGTCCTCCAACCGCTGTTCAGATATCTTTTTTAATGGGTAAACCCTTTCATGATCCGTCACGTAAAAATAGGCCTCTCTCGGCACTTCTGTAAAAATGACGAGCGTGACCATTGTAAAAGTATCGAGATATGCTTCGATCCGTTCTGCTTCCGCAATCGGTTTATGGTTCAAAATGCCGGCCCACCCCCTGTAATACCTTCATCATCGATATGCTCTTCTTATTATTTTATCCAAATGTTAGAAAAACAGAATTCACTTTGCCTAACTTTTCGAATGAATGTCAGACTCTTATGGATAGTACTGAGGGCATGAGCGTACATTCAACAGGGGTTGTACCGAGCAGTTCCCCGTCCGCCTGTACGGTTAACGGCTCATTGCTGGTTATGGAAATAACTCTTCCTTCAAGAATAGTTACCCCGTCCAGATCTTCATGTTTACCCCAAAACACCGTAACGAAGAGAAAAAGCAGCTTTAGCGGATGAAGTTCATGGACGACACAAAGCTCAAGCAAGCCATCATCCGGTTTAGCCGAAGGACAGATTTTCATTCCGCCCCCATAATAAGGCAAGTTGCCCGCTGCAATCAGCCAGACCGATGGAAATTTATACTCCAATCCATCCACGGTTACAGCGGCATCAACCGGTTTATATGTAAAAAGAAGACGAAACATGCTTACAGTATACGCAAGGTTGCCTGCTCCAAAGCGCTTCAGCCATTTCTTGTATGTTGATCGGTTGGTCAGCTTCGTCACTTCACCATCGAATCCGATCCCGGCCGTACTTACAAACCGTTTGTTACGCCTTGCCTGTCCGGGAAAGCTTAGCATTCCCGCATCGATGATTCTTTTTGCGTTCCTTTTATTTAATAGCCGCCATTTCAAAATATAGGCCAGACTCTTGTTCTTGTTGAATCCTAATCCCCGGATAATATCATTGCCAGAACCGCCTGGCAAAAAGCCCACCGTAATTTCAGGGCTGTCCTCCAGTCCGTTGATCACTTCATGGATGGTCCCATCCCCGCCAACCGTTATGACGGCCTCGATCAGATCCCGGTTAATGCAGGAGATCTTTTTTGCAATCTCCAGCGCATGGCCTTCGCTTTCCGTATAAAAAGAGCGGTAAGCCACACCTTCAGCTGAAAGAACCTCTTTTACGGCTTTCCAGATCTTTCGGGCCTTTTTATTGTTTGCATGAATTATAAAAAAGTAGAGTTTCATTAGCAAGTCCTTGTCCTAAAAGCATGTATAAGATAACATTCGACAAAGACCGCCACTAGTCCTTTAATCCCCTGCTGTCTTCCCATTCCCTGCGCAAAATAGATTTAGTCAAAGAAGCCTTCAGCAGCAAATCTACGAACTTTAATTGGTGGCTCTTCGGCGGGACTCCGACAATAATGGGTAAGAGGTGGCGCATCAAGCTCTCTCTGTATAAATACAACGGATAAGCGAGAGCAACCACACCGGGACCGAGCAGTTCTTCAATCCATTTTCCGCCTTCCATATACTTCTCGTATGGGATATGGGTGAGCAGGAGGATTACAGCCATAAACAATGTTGTTGTCAGAACAGGTATAAGAAAAGCCGACCTCCATCTTTCATATATTTTTCTCATCGCGATAAAAAGAAGCACCGTAATTACTATAAAAATAAGACTAGTCCAGTGCATTAACCGATGCCTCCTTCTTGGACACGAGGCGTTCACTCGACCATCCTGTGGCTGCTACTGCTAAAAACGTGGATACAGCCGTAGAGGCTATGAGCAGCAGCCCTTTTACAGTAAAAAACTCAGGATATTTGATGATTCCTGCAGTAACAGGAATAAAGAAAAGCGGAAGATACGCCAGCATAAACGTCGACCCTGAACTCACCCATTTGCTTTTAAATTTCCCTGTACTTAGGGCTATAAACAATAAAATCATTCCGACGACACTGCCCGGAATGAATAAATGCAAACTCTCTGAAATCCATACGCCCAACATATGAAACAAATACAAAATACCGATCTGAATGGTAATGACGAATATTTTCAAAGGCTGTCCTCTCCTTTAAGACAAAACTCTTCGATGACGTGATATTTAGGATCTTTATCCAGATGGGTCTCATACAGCACGATCGAAGGAACGTCGAAGGAAATGCCCGCGGCGGGCTTGGTCATACTCTCATCAAAAACAACATCAATCCTTGCATCTGTATCTCCCCATCTCTTGGCAAGTGTAATATGGGGAGAATACGGCCTGGACTCCAACTGAAAACCGGCTTGCTGACAAAGACGATTCACCATTTTCTGCAAGGCAAACAGCCTTTCCTCTTCTTCCACTCCAAGCCAGAACACACGGGGCTGGGACTTCTTGCCGAAGAATCCCGCTCCTGTAACGGTAAGCGAAAAGGATGGAAGCTCTTGAATATGGTCATGGAACAAACTTTTCAGGTGGATAAGCTTATCTTGTTGGGTTTTACCAAGAAAAGCCAGTGTCAGATGAAGATCCTCTTGATGAACCCATTGTTTAAACGGAAGATTTTCCTGAAGCGTCCCTGAAAGTTCCCCGATGATACACTTTACATCAGAAGGAATTGGAACGGCAGCAAAAACATGTCTACTCATATATTCTTTCATCTCCATTAAAGGGAATTATTCTTATCTTACCAAAAACGATCACCTTGCAACCATCCAAGCTTGCTTGTTTTCTTTTAAATGTTGGATTTGATATACTTTCTTTAAAGAGAAAACGACAGGATGTGCAAATCATGAAAGTTGTTCAAAACATAGCAGAATTGATCGGGGATACTCCTTTAGTCCGCTTGAACCATCTTCCGGATCCTGACGGAGCGTCCATCTACGTAAAACTTGAATATTATAATCCAAGCAGAAGCCTAAAGGACAGAGCTGCTTATAACATGCTTATAGAGGCAGAAAAATCCGGTCTTTTAAAGCCAGGCGATACCATTATTGAACCGACATCAGGAAACACTGGAATTGGCCTGGCAATGAACGCGGCAGCACGAGGCTATAAGGCGGTTATTGTTATGCCTGATACTATGACCGAGGAACGAATCAACTTGCTTAAAGCCTATGGTGCAGAAGTCGTACTCACTCCTGGAGATGAAAAAATGCCAGGCGCCATCAGAAAGGCTAGAGAACTGCTGGCAGCGGATCCAAAAAACAGCTTTATGCCTATGCAATTTGAAAATGCAGCAAACCCTGATGCTCATCGAACCACCACGGCTGTTGAAATTATTGATGCTATGAAGGAGCTAAATAAGCCATTGAGCGCTTTTGTAGCCCCGGCAGGTACGGGTGGGACGATTACGGGCACAGGTGAAACACTGAAGGCTGCTTTCCCTGATATGACAGTGCATGTTGTCGAGCCGGCGGGTTCCCCTGTTTTATCTGGCGGGAAACCAGGCAAGCATAAACTGGTAGGCACCAGCCCAGGATTCATACCTTCCATTTTAAATCAAGAGGTGTATGACGAAATCATCCGAGTAGAAGATGATCCAGCCTATGAGACCGTCAGAAGACTCGCGAGAGAAGAGGGTATCCTCGTTGGCCCATCTTCCGGAGCTGCCGTCTTTGGCGCCGTTGAAGCCGCGAAAAAGCTTTCCAAGGATGAAGTTGTTGTATGTATCACATGTGATTCTGGAGAGCGTTACCTTTCCACTGACCTGTTTCAATTTGAATAAAAATAAGAAAGTCGGCTCAACTTCCATATTGGAATCTTGAGCCGACTTTTTATATCCCTGAACTGAGTCCCAGCTTTTCTCTGGACTGAAGCCGCATTAAAATACCGATCATAAAGAGGCCGGCAAACGAAAGAATGCCAAAGAAAAGATAGGTGATAAAGATCGAATACTTATCAAAAATCATGCCTCCCAAAAACGTACAGAACCATGCACCTAGTCCATTACCTACCGCAGTATATAAGGAAACCGCTGTAGCCCTTACATCTGGTGGCGTGTTATCCCGGATATATTCAATGGCCGCCGGAATGAACAAACCTACGGAAAATCCCTGGACAACTGTTGTTATGAGCACCACTGTGATGGACGGCTGAAAAAAATAAAACATCCATCTTAAGGCGGAAACGGCCGTTGCAAACATCATAATGTGGATGACGCCAAACTTCCTGAGTGCGAAGCCCGCCAGTTTCATGAATGGCGCTTCACTGCCAGCTGCAAGCAGGAATGCGATACCCACTCCAGCTAACGTTCCACCAATCCCCTGTATATAAAAGCTGAAGTAAAAATTGTTGGCAAAGATTGGGCCGAAAACAAGAAAAGTGGTGACTAGAAACACCATATATTTCGGCATTCGTATCAGGTGAGAAAGGCCGGAACGCAAATCCACTTTCAGCAATTCCCCTTCTCTCGGCATGCTTCTTATCAGCAGCAAACAAAGAAGCAAGCTTAAAGCAAAGGAATAAAAGATCACTGAGACGCCCGACATCTCAGATAGCTTCCCCATCATGTATACCGCTAAAGCAAAACCAATCGCCCCAAACAACCGGTAATTGCCGTATTCCTGATTGGTCTTATTAACGTAGTTCAAAAGAATGCTGTCCGATATCGGTACGATCGCACTTTGAAAAAGTGCAAGGAGGATCAGCATAATGATCAGCGAGCCGTACGTCCCAATGAACAGCACAGCATAACCGATCAATGCCGTAAAAAGGAGAGATACAGCAAGTACATGCTTCGGCTTTCTCGTATAATCCGTAATGACCCCCCACATCGGCTGCGCAAAAATCATCACCACAGGGCTCAACGACATCAATGTACCGATCTCCGTTCCCGAAAGCCCGGCTACTTCCTTGAAGTAAACTCCGAGCAGGGGAAACAAGCTTCCAAAGGCAAAGAACGAAAATAAATTAAATCCTTTCAGGCTCAATGATGTTCTTTTATGACTATTCAATTTTTGTCCCTACTCCCTATCCTTTTTCTCTGGATCAAACTGAAGATTGCTTATTTTGCCAATTCATAGATTGCTTGTGCATAGATTGCCGCTGCGCTGAATAAATCGTCCAGGAACATATATTCATCCTTCTGATGAGCGACATCTTCCCTGCCCGGGAATAAAGCCCCAAACGCCACTCCTGCTTCTAATGATCTTGCATAGGTCCCTCCGCCGATAGCGATAGGTTTGCCGGGTTGTCCGGTCTGTTCTTCATAAACCTTTTTCAGGGTTTGAACCAGCTCATGATTTTCATCCACAAAATGAGGCTGCGTATGCTTTTCCACCTCTAAGGAAAAACCTTTATCAACCGCAAGTTTTTCAAGGCTGCCCAAAACAATCTCCCCTGAATGCTTGACCGGATACCTGATATTTAAACCAATGCTTCCCTCTGTTTTCACGCTATAGTTGAATACACCAGGATTAACCGTTAAAATACCGCTCACATCATCCTCTGCCTGAATCCCAAGCTCCTTGCCGGAGACGCTTCTAAGGTGTTCCGCAACAAAATCAGTGTACAACTGCCCCTGAGCATCAAGGTTTTCTCCTGATAAAAATTCAGCAAGCAAGACTCCCGCATTCACACCGGATTCAGGCGTACTTCCATGAGCCGACTTACCATGAAGCCGTAATGTTATCTCCCCATCTGCTTTGGACGAAGAACCCGTTAATTGGCGGCTGTCCAAAAATCGCTGATAACGGTCTGCAAGTTCATCGCTTGCGATAATGACAGCTTCTGCCAGATCCGGAACCATGTTAAACCTCTGCCCAGAAGAAAAGGCCGTGAGCATGTTGGCTTGCTCTCCGTTTACTGCACTACTTTTCAGCTTTAAGCTGATGTTAAGCATTCCCTTCTCAGCATGGATGATGGGAAAATCCGCATCTGGCGCAAAGCCTGATGACGGCATTTCTTCATGCTTAAAATAATGGTCCACGCATCGCCACAGGCTTTCTTCATCCGTTCCAAGAATGAGCCTTACTCGTTTGGACAAGGGCAATCCAAGTTCCTTGATGATCTTCATTCCATAGAAGGCAGCCATCGTTGGCCCTTTGTCATCGATGGCTCCTCTGGCAAAAATCTTGCCATCCCTGACTACTCCTCCGAACGGATCCACTGTCCAGCCATCTCCTTCGGGAACCACATCAAGATGGCCTAAAATTCCAATTAATTCTTCTCCATCCCCCAGTTCAATATGTGCAGCATAACCGTCAACGTTTTTAGTCTGCATTCCTTGTGCGGCGCCCAGTTCAAGCATAAAATGCAGGGCTTTTTCAATACCGGGGCCAAACGGAGCAAGATCGGCTGCTTTATCCTCCTCGAGCACACTTCTGATCTGCAAAAGGCCTTGAGTGTCCTTTATGAGGCTTTCTTTTCTTTTCTCAACTTCCGCTTTCCAATTTACATTTTTCATAACTGCTCACCTTTCTTCATTCACTACTTATGTATCATCTCATGTTTCATTACAAGGCGGTACCCAATATTGACAAATCCACTTCCATTTTAGCTTATAGTTCCAAAAAAGAGTGAAGTGATGCCGATTTAAAGACTGCTCATTTGCTTTTTCCTCTGCAATAAAGTATAATATCGCGTAAATAGGAGGTGTGGTTGTTATTAGTAAACGATGAATGCTTTGTTTTGTTTGAAAAACTTAGCGGTCATTCTAATGCTGCGAAGCCGCCAATCACCTGAGAAATAGAGAGAAATCATGATAAAAGTCATGGCGAAGCAGCGAAGAACCGGATATGGAGTCTTCGCTTTTTATTTTAATCTCATTTTTTAAAGAAATTTTAAACATTTTATCATAATAAATTAATGAAATTATTCTATAATTTATTATGAACGACAATACTGTATAGGGAGTGGTTTTTTGAGTCCTTCAACTAACCGTATGTTGAACCGTGTAAAATCCATGTATCTTTTTATAAAAAGGAAAGGGACTGTTACAACACGAGAATTGGTTGAAGAATTTGGGACTACGCAGCGCACTATCCAGAGGGATCTAAATGTTTTGGCATATAACAACCTGGTCACCAGCCCAAGCAGAGGGCTGTGGCAGACAACCTCCAAAAAAGTAAAAGTATCATAATGATGAGATAACCCCCATCCAAATGGAAGGGGGTTTTTTGTTTTTTTCATTGCTTATTAAAAAAGCGGTTTAATGTCTTCTTTATTACTGACTACATGATCCTTCAACTCGGGCTCGACTATCCACTTCTCTTCTGCCCAGTTCGGTTCACCTGCGATCGGCATGTATTTGTTGCCTTCCCCGAGCAGCTTGGACCAAAAGCCTTCAGCAATCTCCAACGCCACCGCTTTTTTAGATATCGTATCAAGGATGATATCTTTAATCTTACCTATCTTTTCACCGTCTATCGTTTCTACTGTCCAGCCATCAAATATGGAGGAAGCCATGCATTCTTCAGGTTCTTCCATTTGACGCTCATTCCCCTGATACACAATGTCATCATCGAGAGAAATAATATCGTGCCATGGGATCAAGTAATTTTCTTTATGATAAGTTCTTGCAGTAACAGGATAGCCTGTTCCTGTCATTGGAGTGCTTTGCGATCCGATGCCGCTCGTTGCCGCCTGCATATTCAGTACATTTTTATCAACAGGCTGATATGATTCTTCATTTCCAGGATCGGCAGGCACACTTTCCTCAAACGAGAGGTAACACAGGGAAAAATCATATTTATTCAGGAGAACCCCGTTTGGGTCGATGTTATCAACTTTCGTTTCCGAGTGCTTTACTTTTTTATCGAGTAAATCCTTCGCTTTAAGCAGCATTACCATTCCTCCTTTTTCAAAATTTTACCCGTTATTTCCTTTTAAAAAACCTATCTTTCAGATAAGCGCTCCAGTTCTTCCTTTGTCAGCTCTCTGTATTCTCCAAGCTTCAGGTTTTCATCCAAAGATAGTCCTCCCATTTTTATTCGCTTTAAATAGGTAACTTTTTTTCCGACCGCCTCAAACATCCTCTTTACCTGATGGAATTTTCCCTCCGTGATGATGAGCTCGATTTCAGAGATTTCTCCCGAATGAAGGATGGAAAGCACCGCTCCAGGTTTAGTCTTATATCCATCATCAAGGACTACACCTTCCTTGAACGCCTCCACATCCTCCTGTGTGACCCTTCCATTTATTTTCGCAAAATACGTTTTAGGAACATGCTTTTTAGGGGATAAAAGCGAGTGGGACAATTGTCCGTCATTCGTAAGTACGAGAAGCCCTTCTGTATCTTTATCCAGGCGGCCTACCGGAAATGGTGAAAGAATCTGATCCCGATCTTCAAGAAGGTCGATGACCGTCTCCTGAACATGATCCTCTGTTGCTGAGATAACACCCGGCGGTTTGTTCATCATGAGGTAAATCGTTTCTTTATAGGACACTTCCTCTCCATGAACGACCACCTTCTGTGTTTCGGGATCTACTTTTGTCTTGCTGTCTTTTACTGGCACACCGTCAACAAGTACAACACCTTTTTTCAAAAGCAGCTTCACTTCTTTTCGGCTTCCAAACCCCATATTGGCTAATAATTTGTCCATTCGCATGTTTACTTCGACCTCTTTTCTTTTATAAGCATATTTTCCTATAAATTTACAAAAATTTGCTTTATAATTAATAAACGCGGGTATTTTAGTACTATAGGAGGAGATTGTTAGATGAAACGGAAAATCGGCCTGCTGGCGACTGCCAGAAAAAAACTGAACCATCCCGCAGCAGCTATTGATTTATACATAAGTCCTTTGTTTTTAAAATCTGTTCTTTTTGCAAAGCAGAATTATGATGCATTTTATTTTTACAGCGCAAAAGAAGGGTTTCTTACTCAGGATCAATGGATCGAGCCCTATAATGTTTCGATTAAAAATTTTTCCTCCAAGGAAAAGCACGAATGGGCGCGGAAAGTCGTAGAAGAGCTGCAAAAACATGAAAAACCGGAAGAAAGCACCGTTTATTTGCATGGAGGATGGGTTTACAGAGAACACCTTCAGCCTGAGCTGGCCAAGGCCGGTTTTCAGTTTGAAGTGCCACTTGAAGGCTATAGTATCGGCAACCAGCTGAAGTGGTATGACGAACAAAATGAGTAATGTAAGAAAAGCGCAAGCACCCTGCTTAATTCCGACAAACGCCGGAGTTAGACATTACTTGAATGCCAACCTCTCTTATCCCAGAAAAGAAGGTCCAAGAGGACCTTCTTTTTTACGTGGCTTTCTTTTTTTTTCTTTTCAGGAAGCTGAACCGCTGACCTAAAATAATCTGTATCAAACCCGATTTGTAAGAGAGAGCAAAATAAACGAGTCCTCCAGTGAGTATACCCGCTGCCAGTACTGCAATACCCCTGGCCTTCGTATAAACTCCATGGAAGGAACCTTCGATTGGCGCTTTGATCACATAAACAGCGACAGCCATGGCCAAACCGAAAGCACCGATCAGAATTGCGCGGCGGAATACCCACTTAAATGAAAATTCACCATATTTCTTTATCACATACAGGTTAATTAGAATAGATACCGTGTACCCGATGTTGGTTGCAATAATCGAACCTACACCCTTCCATAAATAAATGAGAGGAATGTTCAGGGTCAGTTTAAACAGGATACCTACCAAGAGGCTGAACAACGCATATTTCTGCCGGTTCAGCCCTTGCATGATCGCTGCGGTAACCGTAAACATCGCAAACCAGATCCCTGACAGAGAATACCAGCGAAGGAGCTCGCCTCCCAGCTTGATATCGTTCAATGTGAACAGCGTTCCATAAGCCGGATAAGCAAGGACCGATAAGCCGACAGCTGCAGGCACTGTCAGAAACAACGTCATCTGAAAGGATTGTGTGATCTGTTTGTTCAGCGAGTCATAATCCCCTTCTGTATAAGACTTTGTAATGATCGGGATAAGGGTTAAAGCAAAGGCAGTAGCCAGTGACACCGGGATCATGACAAGCTGATGGGAGGTCTGTGTGACCATCGCAAACACATCTTCTGCCTTCGGCTGGCTGTAGCCTGTCTGCTGAAGAGTATTAACAATCGTAAATTGATCAATAATTTTATATAACGGGATGGCCAGTCCAACGGCTACAAAAGGCACGGCATAGGAAACGATCTCCCGGTAGATCGCCGGCAGGGAGACTTGTGAATCCACGGTGGACTGTTCATACATTTTTTTTAGATATGGACGCCTTCTGTTCCAGTACCATAGCAGAACAAGCAAGCCTCCAATCGCCCCAACTGTCGCGGCAAAAGTCGCAAGGCCAACAGCCGTAGTCAAAGTACCGTTCATGATATGGATGACAGCGTAGCTGGCGATCAGGATAAATAAGATTCGAATAATCTGTTCCACTACCTGTGAAACCGCAGTAGGGCCCATCGATTGGAATCCCTGAAAGTATCCCCTGATCAAGCTCATGGAAGGAACAAAAATCAGAGCGGTACTTACCATTCGGATAACAAAAGTAATGTCATCCACCGTATTTCCGTCACCGCCATGTTTCCCCAAAATGTTGGCGGACAGTACGGGAGCGATAAAATAAAGTACAAGAAAGGCGGCAAAGCCCGTCAATGTCATGATGAACAAGCCGGATTTCAGCAGCTTTCGGCCAGTGGCATAATCGCCAAGAGCATTATATTTGGATACGAACTTGGAAACGGCCAGCGGCACACCCATCGTTGCGATACTAAGGAGAATCGTGTAGGGATTATAAGCGTAGCCGTATAGAGCAAGGCCCTTTGTTCCGACCAATGCATTAAACGGAACAATATAAATCAATCCGATAAATTTTGAAAAGAATGTTGCTGCAGTTAAAATTAACGTTCCTCGCAATAACCGAGACATGAATCCATCTCCTACTATTTAGTGCTACAAAAAAGCATACTTTGAATTTATTCTTCTAGAACAACATTAGTATTGTAACACAAGCACTCTCTTGCGACAGAGTTTTTCATTTCACAAAAGATATGGTATCTTTTTGGTTGTAATAAAAGGAAGCAGGTGCATACATGAAATATGATGTAGTGGTTATCGGAGGAGGCCCTTCGGGATTAATGGCCTCTGTCGCTGCAGCAACAAAGGGCAGCAGAGTGCTGCTCATTGATAAAGGGGACAAACTTGGCAGAAAGCTTGCCATTTCAGGCGGAGGACGTTGCAACGTAACGAACCGGCTTCCGATTGATGAAATCATAAAACACATCCCCGGCAACGGGCGTTTTTTATACAGTGCGTTCTCGATCTTTAACAATGAAGATATCATCTCTTTTTTTGAGGGGCTAGGAATTGCGCTGAAAGAAGAAGACAACGGAAGAATGTTTCCCGTCAGCAACAAGGCGAGTGATGTAGTCGCTGCCCTGCTGAAGAAGATCGAATCGCTGAACGTAAAAATCTGGACAAATTCACCCGTGGAAACGGTGAATTACACAGATGATCATGTAAAAGAGGTCGTTCTGAAAAATGGTACCGTTATACCTGCTAAAGCGGTCATTATCGCGGTTGGCGGAAAGTCCGTCCCACACACCGGTTCAACAGGCGATGGCTACGCCTGGGCAAAAAAGGCGGGCCACACGATTACCGAACTGTATCCTACAGAAGTTCCGATTACTTCATCCGAGCCCTTTGTAAAGTCAAAAACACTGCAGGGCATCTCGCTTCGCCAAGCTGAGCTTTCGGTCTGGAATCCAAAGGGAAAACTGATCAAAGCGCATAGAGGGGATATGATCTTCACTCATTTCGGATTATCTGGACCTGCAGCCCTTCGATCGAGTCAATTCGTTGTAAAAGCCCTTAAAAAGTTTGAAACGAAATCGATCATGATGTCCATCGATTCTTTTCCTGACCAAAAAGAGGAAGAATTATTTCAATCTGTCAACAGCCTCCTTAAAGAAGATCCAAAAAAAGCGATAAAAAATGTCCTGAAAGGCTTTCTTCCTGAACGATATTTACTGTTTTTATTGGAAAAAGCCAGCATATCACTTGATGTGACGAGTGAACACCTGAACAAACAAAGCCTGCGTCAATTGATCTCGCTGCTTAAAAGGTTCTCATTTGAGGTCAACGGTACACTTTCCATTGAAAAAGCGTTCGTGACAGGCGGCGGAGTTTCGATAAAGGAAATTGAACCAAAGAGCATGGCCTCGAAAAAGAAAGAAGGACTTTATTTTTGCGGGGAAATATTAGATCTGCATGGCTATACCGGCGGCTATAATATAACGGTTGCCTTCGTTACAGGACATCTGGCGGGAACAAATGCTGCAATACAATAAAAAAAGGGGACTCCCTCTGCCATTGCGGAGGAAGTTCCCTTTTTTATTCATTATAAATAACCAAGTTATTTATTCATTATAAATAACCATGATCGAATATGAGTATATGGTAGGTTCCTCTTCCTGCCTTAAACTGTCACTGATCGAAACTTGATACTTGATATCTTTGATGTTCGATTCATGGAGGTTCTCCAAGAAGAGATTAACCGCTTCTTCCAGGTCAGCTTCATGTTCTTCATCAAACAACTTTATTTTCAACATACTCCAGCACCTCCTGGGTATGTTTTCCCTGTCATTTACGTCGAATCCTTTGTAAAAACAGCACTAGTTTTGAAGAGCGGACCCAACTTGTCGACAGGAAAAAATAAAAATCATCCCTCTTTTACTTTGGTGATAGGCCCTTCTGAAAGAACGCTTCACATTCTGTCGCAGAAAGAGGTTCGCTGTAAAAATATCCTTGCCCGACCAGGCAGCCCTGAGAAAGCAGAAATTCCACTTGCATCCGGTCTTCTATGCCCTCAGCGATGACATTAAACTTCAGATTGATTCCCATATCAATGATCGTTTTGACAAGGGCTTGCCCCTGGAAGCTTTCCAGGCTGTCATCCAGAAAGGACTTATCAATTTTCAGCGTATCGATCGGCAGCACCTTTAGATAGCTTAAAGAGGAATAGCCGGTTCCAAAATCATCGATTGATATTTTCACACCCAATTCTTTCAGTCTTCGGATGTTCGGTATAGAAGAATCAAAATCTTGCATCATTCCCTCTGTAATTTCCAGTTCCAAACAGGCTAGATCGAGTTCAAACACGGCCAGATTCTTTTTTACTCTGTCAGGAAACCCGGGGTCCTCCAGCTGCTTCGCAGATATATTTACAGCGATGCTAAGCTTTTCATGTCCGATGTCCTGCCAGAATTTGTTCTGCCGGCACGCTTCTTTAATTACCCAGTCCCCGATCGGTATGATTAAACCTGTATCCTCAGCCACCGGAATAAAAGTGGATGGGGGTATATTTCCAAATTCCGGATGCTCCCATCGGAGCAGGGCTTCTGTTCCCATAACTCTTTCACTCGGCAGATGGATCTGAGGCTGATAACGAAGGGTAAATTCCTCTCGATGAAGGGCCTTTCGCAGGCCGTTTTCCAGCTGCATCTTTACCATCATCGATTCGTTAAGTGCGTCATTAAAAAATTGATAGTTGTCCCTGCCTTTTTCCTTTGCATGGTACATCGCCGTATCTGCATTTTTAATGAGCTCATCTAAATCAAGTCCATGTCCGGGATAAAACGCAATACCAAGGCTAAGCGTCGAAAAAATCTCCTGTCCCCTGATCATGATCGGCTTTTTAAATTGGTTTAGGATACGCATGGCAAGCTGTCTTATTTCCGCTTCGTCCGTGTTTTCCATTAATAGAATAAATTCATCTCCCCCGCGGCGGAATACGTGATCAGACGGACGTACAAGGTTCTTAAGCTGATAAGAGACGTGCTGAAGCAATAAGTCCCCAAACCGGTGGCCGAGCGTATCGTTAATCATTTTAAAGCGGTCTAAATCGACAAACATTACAGCAATTGTGCTGTTGCTGATACCGGCTTCAAACATTTTCTGCTCCAGCACCTCTTGAAACCTGTGCCTGTTCGGAAGTCCCGTCAGATCGTCATGGTAGGCCATATGGTCAATCGTGCTCTCTGCTTGTTTTCGATTAGTAATATCATAAAGAATAGAATTAAAATCAACCAGTACACCAGATTCATCAAGAATGGGAATGCCTCTATCCTGAATCCACCGAATCTCGCCGTCCGGCCTCGTGATCCGGTACTCGCTGGTCACCGTTTCTCCTCGTGCGATCCTTTTCGCTCTCTGATCTATGATCGGTAAATCCTCGGAATGGATGACCTTTCTCCACAGTTCCACATCTTGAATAAATGAATCGAGACTGTATCCATAAAGCTTTTCAATTCCCCGGGTAACCATTAATTTGTTTTGTTTCAGGTTATGTGACCAGATCGCCACATCAATCGTATCAAATATATCCTGAAGCCTTTCCCGGCTTTTCCTGAGTTCATTCATCGTAGACTTGTGCTCTTCAATCTCTTTTTCAAGAACGGTACTGTTCTGCTGATGCTTCTTAGCCATACGGAAATACATGAGAATGAGAGCGAGTGCAAATCCCCATCAATAAGAATGTCTCCCAGATTGTTCTGCAAAATTCTGGTATACTCTGTAAACATGTGGGCCGCGAGTAAAAGTAAGATGAAATAGAGTAGGTATTGTTTATGCATGTCTATCCCCCAGAGTCTTTATATTTTTATATCGGCTCGGAAGCAGGAATCATTTACAGGGGAAAATTTCCAATAACTCAAGGAAGGTAAAAAAGACTGTAGGCCATGATAAAAAACCCGGATGCAGTTCATGCGCATCCGGGTTTTTTACGGTTATTCTGAAGCTTGATTGTAAGCAAGCATTCCGCCCACCATGTTCTTTACTTTAAAGCCATTTTCCTGAAGGAAATAAGCCACGTTCTCGCTTCTTCTTCCAGAACGGCAGATAATAATATGTTCATCATCTTTGTTGATTTCATCAAGACGGTTCGGAACTTCCATCATTCTGATATGTTTGGCTTCGGCAATTTTCCCTTCAGCGACTTCCTCATCCTCACGAACATCAATAAGAGAGATCGCCTCGCCTTTTTTCAGTCTGCTTTTTACTTCTTCAGGCGTAATCGTTGCAATTTGATCTTCCAATTCCATTCACCTCTGTCAAAGTTTTCACTCTTTAGTTGGCTACGATATTCACAAGTTTCCCTGGAACAGCGATGACTTTTCGGACAGTCTTTCCTTCGATGCCGTTTTGTACGACGTCGCTGTCCATTGCAGCCTGCTCCATACCTTCTTTTGTAATGTCTGCTGGAACGCTAAGCTTCGCCTTGACTTTACCGTTGATCTGTACGACGATTTCCACTTCTTTATCCACCAGTTTGGCTTCATCCCATACTGGCCATGCCTCGTATGCGATAGAACCGCTGTGTCCAAGTTTTTCCCATAATTCTTCAGCAATATGCGGAGCTATCGGAGATAGAAGCTTCACAAAGCCTTCGACTGCATATTTTGGAAGAATTTCTTGTTTGTTTGCTTCGTTGACGAAAACCATCAGTTGAGAAATTCCGGTGTTGAAACGAAGCCCCTCAAAATCCTCAGTAATCTTTTTCACTGTCTGATGGTAAACACGTTCAAAGGAGTCTGTACCTTGCTGGTCTTGGATGGAAACGTTAAGCTCTCCGTTTTCCGCAACGAGCAAACGCCATACTCGGTCAAGGAATCGGCGGGATCCGTCCAATCCTGTTGTGCTCCATGCGATGGATGCATCAAGCGGTCCCATGAACATTTCATACAAACGGAGGGTGTCCGCACCATGGGAAACTACAATTTCATCCGGGTTTACAACGTTGCCTTTAGATTTACTCATCTTTTCATTGTTCTCACCAAGAATCATTCCTTGGTTGAACAATCGCTGGAACGGTTCCTTCGTTGAAACCACACCAAGATCATAAAGAACCTTGTGCCAGAAACGAGCGTACAGCAAATGCAGAACCGCGTGCTCCGCACCGCCGATATAGATGTCAACCGGCAGCCAATGCTTAATTTTCTCAGGATCCGCTAAAGCTTCACTGTTCTTTGGATCGATATATCTTAGATAGTACCAGCAGCTTCCAGCCCATTGCGGCATCGTGTTCGTTTCGCGGCGGCCTTTCTTGCCGGTTTCCCGATCAACTACATAGACCCATTCTTCCACGTTGGCTAATGGAGACTCCCCTGTTCCGGAAGGTTTAATTTCCTTTACTGCCGGTAAGCGTAAAGGAAGCTCTTCTTCAGGAACATGTGTCATTGTTCCATCTTCCCAAAGGATGATGGGAATCGGCTCACCCCAGTATCGCTGTCGGGAGAACAGCCAGTCGCGCAGACGGTACGTAATTTTCTTCTCGCCCTTCTTGTTCTCTTCAAGCCAACTGTTCATTTTCTCAATCGCTTCTTCCTTGTCCAGCCCGTTCAGGAATTCAGAGTTTACATGCTTGCCGTCGCCGGCATACGCAGCAGTCTGTACGTCTCCTCCTTCTACGACTTCAATGATCGGAAGCTCAAATTTCACTGCAAATTCATAGTCACGCTCATCATGCGCCGGAACCGCCATGATAGCCCCCGTTCCATAAGTCGCTAGTACATAATCAGCGATCCAAACCGGCACCTTTTCGCCGTTTACCGGATTGATCGCATATGCACCAGTGAATACTCCGGTCTTTTCTTTGGCAAGCTCTGTACGCTCCAGATCTGATTTGGTTGCCACATCCTTTTTATATTGATCAACAGCTTCACGCTGCTCTTCTGTTGTGATTTCGTTAACAAAAGAATGCTCAGGTGCTAGGACGAGATAAGTCGCTCCGAAAAGCGTATCCGGACGCGTTGTAAACACCGTTACTTGTTTGTCATGTCCATCGATATCAAAATGCACTTCTGCCCCTTCAGATCGTCCAATCCAGTTTCTTTGCATTTCTTTCAAGCTTTCCGGCCAATCAAGCTCTTCAAGATCCTCAAGCAAACGGTCCGCGTATGCGGTAATCTTCAGCATCCACTGTCTCATCGGCTTTCTGACAACCGGATGGCCTCCGCGTTCGCTCTTGCCGTCAATCACTTCTTCATTTGCCAGAACGGTGCCCAGCGCCTCACACCAGTTAACAGGTACTTCGTCAACGTAGGCAAGGCCTTTTTTGTAAAGCTGAATGAAAATCCATTGTGTCCATTTATAATACTCCGGATCGGTAGTGTTTACTTCGCGGTCCCAGTCATAAGAGAAGCCCAGCTCTTTAATCTGGCGCCGGAACGTGTTAATGTTCTTTTCAGTAAACTCGGCCGGGTCATTCCCTGTATCCAGCGCATACTGCTCAGCTGGAAGACCGAAGGCATCCCATCCCATCGGATGAAGCACGTTATAGTCCTGCATGCGTTTCATGCGGGAAAGAATATCAGTTGCCGTATACCCTTCCGGATGCCCTACGTGAAGGCCAGCTCCTGAAGGATAAGGAAACATATCCAGAGCATAGAACTTTTTCTTGGAGTATTCCTCTTCCGTTTTAAACGTTTTATTCTTTTCCCAATACTGCTGCCACTTCGGCTCAATCTTCCTGTGATCGTAATGCATGATTTCGTTTCCTCCCTGTCAAGTACATTCATCCTTTAGCGAGTTAAAGACAAAATAAAAAACCTCCCGCCCCTAAACTCATTCAGGGACGAAAGGTTGTGTTTATGTCATAATAACCTGCCGCGGTACCACCCACATTAGCGCAAAAGAACACGCTCTCTCATTGGT
Source organism: Fictibacillus sp. NRS-1165 (assembly GCF_050468105.1). NCBI lineage: Bacteria > Bacillati > Bacillota > Bacilli > Caryophanales > Fictibacillaceae > Fictibacillus > Fictibacillus sp. NRS-1165. Next base: position 17,872 of record NZ_JBDPNU010000056.1, on the reverse strand, counting down.
CCCTTAACGCGGATACACGGCAAAAGCTACAGTGATCCTGTTCACTCCTGCAACTACAAGGCGAGTTCAAAAAGGTTCAGGGTTGACTCGCACCATCCGTCAACTCTCTAGATCCCTCTGCTTTTCTACTGATCCTTATCATCGTAATTACCATATTTAACTTGTATTGTATGAATTCATAAGCAAAATGTCAAGTTTGTTCGCTTTTAAGCTTAGCCCTTTTTTCCTAGTTATATACCAGATTCAAAGAAAGGCCGGATCAAGCTGTCCACCAGGTTCGCCACGAATGGAACGACGGTATTGAAAATCGGATAAATAGTATATCGGTCAAGCGGTGTAATAATAAGGATTAAAAAAACAATGACTCCTATATGTGCATACTGAATCATCTTCGCACGGATTCGGTCAGGTGCTAAGTCTTCCAGTATACGATAGCCATCAAGCGGCGGAATCGGCAATAAATTAAACACAAACAGCAGGACGTTCAAGTATACGACCATATTGATCAGTTTATCAATAAAGTCGACTCCCTTTTCCGGCACATTATCCACAATCCCGGTTGAAAAAAGGACATAAAAGAGAATCACCCCGATCAAAGCGATCAAAATGTTGCTCAGAGGCCCGGCGATCGATACGAGAATACCGTATAGATGAGGGCGTTTAAAATTTCTGCGGTCCACGGGAACGGGTCTTGCCCAGCCAAACCCGGCGATCAATAAAAGAATGGTACCAATCGGATCAAGGTGGGCCACGGGTGACAGCGTCATGCGGCCCTGGTCTTTTGCCGTGGAATCACCGCACAGGTATGCCATGTAGGCATGCGCAAATTCATGAACTGTAAAAGCAATTACCAAAGAAATGATAACAAAAGGCATCTCCTGTAAATTAAAAGCCAAGAAGTTTTCCATTCAGTTCTCCTATCTAACCTGTCTTTTTCTGTGGAAGACCCCCATCAGCAATCTTCCAGTCATAGATTTGAGTAAGCACGATACTGATCATAAGCAGAACAAATATCACTCCGAATACAGCCTTCATCCCCCAGACATCAGCAAGAATGCCGCCAAATGACGGACCGATCATCCGGCCGTTGCTGTACTGTTAACGATTCCCTGATAAAACCCAGCCCTGCCTGCCGGAGCAAGATCATTGGCGATGGATGGTACGCCTGGCCAGACGAACATTTCTCCGATCGTCAGAATGACCATGGCTCCCATAAAACCAGAAAATGCTTCCGCACGGCTTACCGTTATAAAAGAAACGATAAAAACCAGGTAACCTACGAGAATCTGAGTTTTCGTTGAAGTAATCCAACCTTTTAAGATGTAGGCCAGCATGGGCTGAAGCACTACGATTAAGGCTCCGTTGGCCGTCCACAGCAAGCTGTAGAGCTTCAGGCTGATTCCCGCGTCCTGCGTGAAAACCGCTATGCAAGCAGCCAAAGCGGTTTAGGCAAACAAAGCCCCCCCTATCAATAAAGAAATACCCTTAAGTATTGTAGAGCTTTTTATGCCCGGTGACAATCGGAAGACACGCCTAACCCCATAAATCCGCTCAAATTCTTCCTGTTGGAGATTTCCATCCCCCATGCTAAAATGGCTTGTAGTATGCAGAAGGATTGTAGGAGTGTGACACAATGTCTCAATCGATTATTCCCGCCTATTATGGCGATAAACGTTTTTATACATGGAACCAGCATTTGCGGCACCATTTTAAAGAGAAGATCATTAAAATTCCCCTGGATGGCGGGTTTGATTGCCCGAACCGTGACGGGAAAGCGGCTTTCGGAGGCTGTACCTTTTGTTCACAGAGCGGATCTGGTGATTTTGCAGGTGATCGGCGGGATGATTTGATCACACAGTTTAATACCGTAAAAGAACGCATGCACAGAAAATGGAAAAAAGGAAAATATATCGGATATTTTCAAGCCTTCTCGAATACATACGCGCCCGTTGAAAAACTTCGTGAAATGTTCGAGACGGTTTTGGAACAGGACGGCGTTGTCGGCCTGGCAATCGCAACACGCCCGGATTGTCTGCCGCATGACGTGGTGGAGTATCTAGCGGAGTTAAACAAACGCACCTATCTTTGGGTGGAACTCGGCCTGCAAACTGTACATGAGCGAACGGCACTTCTTATCAATCGCGCCCATGATTACAAAACCTATGTAGAAGGAGTAGAAAAGCTTCGCAAACATAATATTCGGGTATGCTCACACATTATTAACGGGCTTCCGCTGGAAACACCTGAAATGATGATGGAGACTGCGAGAGAAGTGGCCAAGCTAGATGTACAGGGCATCAAGATTCATCTTCTTCATTTGTTGAAAAAAACGCCGATGGTCAAGCAATACGATCAGGGAATGCTGGAGTTTCTCGACTTTGATACGTATGTACGGCTCGTCTGTGACCAGCTTGAAATCCTCCCCCCTGACATGATGATTCATCGTCTAACAGGGGACGGTCCCCCTGATCTTCTGATCGGACCGATGTGGAGCATGAACAAGTGGAGAGTACTGAATGCCATTGAATCCGAATTAGAGAGAAGAAACAGCTTTCAGGGAAAATATTATACAAAGGAAACGATAAAGCGATTATGAGAATACAGGGAATCCTTCCATTCGCCCGAACATTGCTGGAAAGTGCCGCTTCAAAGGGCAGTGCTGTGATTGATGCTACCTGCGGGAACGGCCATGACACCCTCTTCCTTTCCCGTCTGGTCGGCAGCGAAGGAACAGTGTTTGGATTTGATATACAAGAAGAGGCGATTGTGAATACGAGAAAACGTCTGTTGGAACAAAAAGCTGAAGATAATGTTACCCTTTTTCATACTGGACATCATCAAATGAAAATGCACATCCCTGGTTCCTTCTATGGAAAAATTGACGCTGCTGTGTTTAATCTCGGCTATTTGCCAGGAGGGGACAAAGAAATTGTAACAAAAGGTGAATCGACCATCCAAGCTTTGAACCAGCTGTTCGACCTGCTGGCTCCAGGGGGAATGGCGGTATTGGTGATCTACCACGGACATCCGGAAGGCAAAACAGAAAAAGAAGCGGTTATGGAATATGTACGGTCACTCGATCAGCAAAAAGCTCATGTCCTGCAGTATGGATTCATCAACCAAAAGAACGATCCTCCCTTTATTGTAGCGATCGAAAAAAGATAAAAAGGGAGGGGACCTGCTTCTGCAGCTCCCCTCCTTTTTTTAGATTGACGGCCGTAATCGCTGCATCAGTCTCCGGTTCATATAGAAAAAGAAAGTATACGTTCCGCCCATTCTCATGATTTTTCCTGCAGCCTTTTTGATTCCTGGATGGCGGTCCACTTTCTGGTCAGCCAGATAGATTCCGAGCAGTCCCCGGTTGATCAATTTATGAAACTTTCGGTCTGGCAGCCGGTCAATACTGTTGTCCGCTTGCTGAACAAAGTGCCCAAATCGCTCGAGAAGCTGATTGCCGTTTTCATAGTACGAGCAAAAATTCAGGTCGCCGCCCTCTTTGTCCTCTTCTTGGTCCACAAAATAATCGAGCAGAATATGAAGGCCTTGCACCCAAGGAAAATAGCCATTCTTAATGACTTCCACCTGTTCATTCGTCAGATTTTGATGGGAAGCATAAGATACAAGGCAAAATATGCCGAGCGTTGAGCCGGTACAGGCTGAGAATTCATACCAGCTCATGGCAGGAATAGAATCTTTATGATTGCTGAACCACTCCTGGAGCCGCGGAACTCTTTCTTCAAAGATCACATGCTTATGTATTTGCAGATCACAATAATAGCGAGCCAAATCAAGCAATGAATCTGAAATGGCGCTGTAATACGGAATCTCACTTAAAACGGTCTGGCATGTCCGGACGAGGCTCCATAAATAATCCCCGTCGCTCTGGTCTTCCCTCATGCGATAGTAATTTTTGCGCTCGGCGCCGGGGGTCAAGGCATGGAGCATGGATTCATGGAGAGCCTCAAAATCCAGCGGGTCCAGAGATGTGCTTCGGTCGCAAAGGTTATCCAGATAATCACTGATCGTTTGATAAGCCACTACAAATTCGATCACTTTTTTTCGCTGATCTCCAGCCAGGAGGGCCAAAATCGAACCTCCCTGGCAATGAAACTCTTTTGTATCAATACTCATCAATGCCTGTTTTCTAAGTTCATCGTTAGGAATCAATTCTGCTTTTTCACGCCATTGTTCAAGAAAAAAAGATACGTCGGGCAGAACATTGCGATAGATGCGATACATTAATGCCCATGGTTGATTCGGTACACTCATTCATTTCCCACCTCTTGCCAAAAATCAAAAATGCAGATTTAAATACGATTTAATAAATTTAAAGACGTCGTCCCTTTCCGGTTCATTCAATACTTCATGGTACAGACCGGGATACTCTCTGTACATTTTATCATGCAGCTCAAGCCGGTTGAACCAGTCACGAACGGCCAGTTTGTCAACGATCCGGTCATCGCCCGCCTGAATAACCAGCAGCGGGATGTTGGGAAAACGGGCAGTGTCCCGATTCGCCAGTTTCATAGCATTCACAAGTTCCCGATACCATCTGACAGAAACACGGTCTACCAAAAGGGTATCCATCGAATCCCGAAGCAATACTTGCTCATTTCTTGTTTTATGAACAGGTTCGATGTTAGCAGCAAATTTAACAGATGGCGCCACTTTATTCAACACTCTCGATAAGGTATCGATCCCCTTAGAAGGCTGGCTTGCCAGCCCTAGACAAGGAGATGAAAGAATCATGCCTTTAATAGGAAGAGATCTTTCCGTAACCGCACGGATACTAGCGAGCCCTCCCATACTGTGCCCAAAGAGAAATACAGGGAGATCGTAGCCGTCGACTTCGCTGATCCAGGATTCAATCGCCGTAATGTATTCATCAAACGAATCAATGTGTCCCCTGCGGCGTGTTGTAGTCCCCTGACCCGGAAGATCCCCCATCTGGACATGAAAGCCGGCAAGATTAAACTGCCGAATGACCCATTCGTACCGTCCATGGTATTCGCCCGCCCCATGGACCATAATAACGACGCCTTTAGCTTCGTCTTTCGATTCCCACTTCCACATAACGCTATCCCCTTCCCGAAATCATTTTCATTTAATATTTCATTTGATAGAATAGGTAGAAAAGCTGAAGCGGCTCGGTCAAAAGCGAAGGCTGTTGGAGTTTTTGAACACAAATACGTTTTTTGTATTTTGTGAAAGAGCGAAACGGCCTAGCTTTTAGCCGCTGAAGCTGGATCAAGAAAAGCTGAGACGCCCTGATTTTATCATTTTAAACGAAAATAGGATGTGATATTTTGATTTACCCTTTTAACGGAAAACACCCAGTAATCGCAGAGAGCGCCTATATTGCAGATTATGTAACCATAACTGGCGATGTTACGATTGGTGAATACAGTTCTATCTGGTTTAACACGTCGATACGTGGAGATGTCTCTCCTACTATCATTGGCAAACGCGTCAATGTTCAGGACAACTCGGTTCTTCACCAGAGCCCGAAACGGCCTCTTATATTGGAGGACGGAGTAACCGTAGGACACAGCGTAATCTTACACAGCAGTATTATTCGAAAAAACGCACTCATCGGCATGGGATCTCTAATCCTTGATGGGGCTGAAATTGGTGAAGGAGCGTTCATCGGAGCCGGCAGCCTCGTACCACCAGGCAAAAAAATCCCCCCCAACACACTTGCTTTTGGCCGTCCGGCAAAAGTCATCCGTGAACTGAATGCGGAAGATATTGCCGACATGGACAGGATCCGCCGTGAATACCAAGAAAAAGGGCAATATTATAAATCTCTTTCAGAAACAGACTGACGCTCCCCGTTAAACTCTATTAGATTCCCGTCTGGATCGCTGACATAAACCTGATGCCAAGGTGTCTTATTTTCCGGCTTATTTAAATAAGGAATATGATGGTGGTCCAGTTTTTTTAATAACCTTGGAATATCTTTGACACGGACGGCAAAATGGCCGTCTCTGCTGTCCAATTCATCGGTTCCCCTCAATACTTTTCCTTTTGGATTCGTGATCAAATGCAGCTGTGTCCCCCCAAAATCATACCAAACACCAGGAAACGCGAACTGCGGGCGCTCTTCGCTTGCCGAAAAGCCCAAAATCCCCTCGTAAAAATAAAGCGCCTTTTTTAAATCTGTAACAACCAGTGATACGTGGTGAACTCCTTCGTACATGGTTTCTCCTTTCGTCTCTCAGTGATTTTCCGTTCGTCTAATTTCCTGTTCCTGATAAATCATACCATAAGATGATTTCTTATTTAAACGGTAGGCTCTGTACCGATAAAAAAGACATAATCCACACCGTTAGAAAATAGTTTAGAAAGAGTACTATGTTTGGAGGTGAACCGTTTGAAATATGTAAAATCCTATGTTCCTTACCACAGCCCTTTCGATCCCTGCCCTCCTATTGGAAAAAAATATTATCGCACTCCTCCGCATTTGTATATGACATTTCAACCGTACAACCTGCCCCAGTTCTCACCGCAAGAGGCCTTAAAAAAAGGGACACTTTGGCCTGCACTTTATGATTACTATGAAAATCCATATGACAGGAGGAGTTGAACCGGAATGGAAACGAACCTTCCAGCTGAGTACTATCAGCTCCTAGAGGAATTGCAGGCGGTGGACTTTGTCCTTGTCGAATTGACACTTTATTTGGATACCCATCCAAATGACACGGCCAGCATACAGCAGTTCAATCACTATGCCCAGGAAAGAAAGAAGCTCAAGAAAGCCATCGAGTCCAAATATGGGCCGATGCAGCAATATGGGAACAGTTATTCAGGAACTCCGTGGGATTGGAACAAAGCACCTTGGCCGTGGCAAGTATAAATGTAAAAGCATGGGAGGACCACTATGTGGATTTATGAAAAAAAACTGCAGTACCCCGTTAAGGTCAGTACATGCAATCCGAGGCTTGCTAAGTTTTTGGTTGAACAATACGGCGGAGCAGACGGGGAGCTCGCAGCGGCATTACGGTATTTGAATCAGCGGTATACAATACCCGACAAGGTCATTGGCTTGTTAACCGACATAGGAACAGAGGAGTTTGCCCATCTTGAGATGATTGCCACGATGATCTATAAATTAACAAAGGATGCCACTCCCCAGCAAATGCGCGATGCCGGACTAGACGCGCACTATGCCAACCATGACAGCGCACTTTTTTATCATAATGCGGACGGTGTCCCATTTACGGCAGCTTATATTCAAGCCAAAGGAGACCCGATCGCCGACCTTTACGAAGACATTGCGGCAGAGGAAAAAGCACGAGCTACTTATCAATGGCTCATCGATATGTCCGATGATCCAGATCTCAACGACGGGCTTAGATTTTTGCGGGAAAGGGAGATCATCCACTCCATGCGGTTTCGTGAAGCGGCTGAAATCCTTAAACAAGAACGTGATCAGAAGGTTTTCTTTTAACCTCTATTCGCTAAAAGCTGTGAACCGCTGGAATCCTTTCCAGACGGTTTTTTCATTTATTAACAATTTCTTCACACTGCCTTTAAACATCTTCAATATTCCTCTTGTACGCTGAAAGAGAAATCGTTATAAAGCAAGGAGGACTTCCATGGCAAGAGTAACCGGCTGGATCTATGAAAAGGAATGTGATGTGTTTAAATGGGTGAACGGCCGACTGCAGCACCGTTTGCTGGACAAGTATTTCAATGTGATCACACATCTTGGCGGAGCGACATGCACGATTCTAACTACACTGCTTCTCCTGCTTTCTGTTCCTGCCGATCTCAAGAAATTTGCTGCAGCAGGAGTTCTGTCTCTTGTTCTCAGCCACATTCCGGTGGCGATCTCCAAGAAATGCTACCCGCGGAAACGTCCTTATTTAATGATTCCGGGTACTAAGACCTTCAGCAATCCACTGAAGGACCACTCCTTCCCTTCAGGGCATACGACCGCAATTTTTTCGGTCATCGTCCCGCTCGCCTTTATCCACCCCGGATTGCTCGCCATTCTGCTTCCGCTCGGATTATCAGTTGGCATGTCGCGTATGTACCTTGGCCTTCATTATCCAACAGATGTACTCGCTGGAATGATCCTTGGGATCAGTTCAGGAATTTTTTCCGTGTTCTTGTTTAATGTTTATCTCGTTCCTTACTTTTTATAAAAATTAGGAGGGGTTACATGAAAAAAGCACCACAGGAAAACCGTTTGATGATTGTGAAAGAAATCAGGCCCGATCTCAATCCAAGCATCACACCACCTGCAATCTTCAAGCTTCCTGTATTCATGAAACCCTTCGAGCATAAACCTCCAGATATAATGTAAAGGTGCCTGGCACATAATTTAATACGTAAAAAAACCGGCCCTGCGGCCGGCTTTTTCATGTGATTATGCCTTAGCTTGTTCTTTAAGTGCTGCGGCTTTGTCCGTTTTTTCCCAAGGAAGCTCAACATCTGTACGGCCGAAGTGTCCGTAAGCCGCTGTCTGTTTGTAGATCGGACGGCGAAGGTCGAGCATTTTGATGATTCCAGCAGGACGAAGATCAAAGTTTTTGCGAACAAGATCAACGAGTACTTCTTCAGAAACTTTTCCAGTTTCAAATGTGTTAACCGCAATGGATACAGGCTGTGCAACGCCGATCGCGTAGGCAAGCTGTACTTCAACTTTGTCAGCGAGGCCTGAGGCAACGATGTTCTTCGCTACATAACGGGCAGCGTAAGCCGCAGAACGGTCAACTTTAGTTGCATCTTTACCGGAGAATGCTCCGCCGCCGTGGCGAGCATATCCGCCGTACGTATCAACAATGATCTTACGTCCAGTCAATCCCGCGTCCCCTTGTGGACCGCCGATAACGAAACGGCCTGTCGGATTGATGAAGTATTTTGTGTTTTCGTCGATAAATTCTGATGGTACAACAGGCTTGATGACTTGTTCTTTAATGTCTGCTTGAATTTGCTCAAGTGTAATTTCAGGGTGGTGCTGAGTTGAGATAACGATCGTATCGATTCGAACCGGTTTGTCATTCTCATCATATTCCACTGTTACTTGCGTTTTACCATCCGGACGAAGGTAAGGTACCTCTTCTGTTTTACGCACTTCAGCCAATCGGCGGGACAGACGGTGTGCCAAAGAAATCGGAAGCGGCATAAGTTCAGGTGTTTCATTATTCGCATAACCGAACATTAGACCTTGGTCACCAGCACCGATCGCTTCGATTTCTTCATCAGTCATCGAACCTTCCCTAGCTTCAAGCGCTTGGTCAACACCCATCGCGATATCAGCTGACTGTTCATCAATTGATGTTAGAACGGCGCATGTTTCAGAATCAAAACCGTATTTTGCGCGGTCATAGCCGATTTCTTTGATCGTTTCGCGAACGACTTTCGGAATATCAACATAAGTAGATGTGGTGATTTCACCAGCAACAAGCACAAGGCCTGTCGTTACGGATGTTTCACAAGCTACACGGGCATTCGGATCGTTAGCCAGTATTTCATCAAGGATGGCATCGGAAATTTGGTCACAAATTTTATCTGGATGTCCTTCCGTAACAGATTCAGATGTAAAAAGACGACGACTTTTAGACAATTGAGATATCCTCCTTCTCTACCGCTAGAATAGAGCAAATTTTAATAAGATACGGTACTCATTCCTATATGTGATACTTCTTTTTATTAATAATTTCTTCAAACCATTTTAAGACATAAAAAAAGCCTTTCCCTGACCAAAAAATAACACGAGGGAAAAGGTCTTATGACTACGCCTTCACCTCTTATTTTTCAAGGTTTTTTTCACCTTGCAGGTTAGCACCTTTTCACTTCGCTTGTTAGGTGATGAAGTGTCGGTTGCTGGGTTTCATAGGGCCTGTCCCTCCACCTACTCGGAATAAGAGTAGCCGTTCCCGAAATATAATAGCGCAGTTCGACAAACATGTCAACTTGAAAAGCAGCAATTTCCCGCAACCGCCGGGTTCTGCCGATCCGCTAAATTGACGTTTCTCCTATTATATTGGTAGGATTACGCTTTTTTTAAACAAAGAGCCTGATTCATGAACCAATTTACAAACTGTTAAATAAAATAGTATACATTATTAGTTTTAATGTGTTATACTATTTACAAATTTACTTCCGATAATAATGATAAATATATTTCTTAAAAGGATGGTTTTGCGAACATGAATACGGTTGATTTAACGACGACTTTAGACGATATTCTATCCAGTGCGGCTGCTCAAGAAAATCTCCCTGTGCCTATGTTAGTTGAAAAAGCGCTGCTCCGCAATGAAGGAATTTTATCTTCGACCGGTGCTCTCAGAGCCACTACTGGAAAATATACAGGACGCTCTCCTGAAGACAAATTCATCGTGGAAGAAGCGAGCACACGAAATAAAATAAATTGGGGCAAAATCAATAAGCCTTTTAACGAAGAAAAATTTGAACAGCTCTATAAAAAAGTACTCCATTACTTAGGACAAAAAGAAGAATTATTTGTCTTTAAAGGTTTTGCGGGTGCAGACCACGCATACAGGCTGCCTATTCAGGTCATCAATGAATTCGCTTGGCATAACCTGTTTGCGCACCAAATGTTTATCCGTCCGACAGCTGAGGAGCTAAAAGAAATCGAACCGGGATTCACTGTTATATCTGCACCAGGATTTCAAGCCGACCCTTCAGTAGACGGCACCAATTCCGAAACTTTCATTATTATATCATTTGAAAAGCGTATTGTATTGATCGGAGGTACGGAATATGCAGGAGAAATTAAAAAGTCCATTTTCTCTGTGATGAACTACGTTCTTCCTGAAAAAGGGATCCTTTCTATGCACTGCTCCGCAAACGTAGGACAGGAGGGCGATGTTGCGCTGTTCTTCGGATTATCCGGTACGGGTAAAACCACGCTGTCCGCAGATCCTCATCGTTCCTTGATCGGTGATGACGAACATGGCTGGGCGAATACAGGTGTGTTTAATATTGAAGGCGGCTGCTATGCAAAGTGCATCAACCTTTCTGAAGAAAAAGAACCGCAGATCTGGAATGCCATCCGATTTGGAAGCGTTCTCGAGAATGTCGTCCTTGATTATGAAACACGTGTAGGCGATTATGACGATGGCGCGCTGACAGAAAATACAAGAGCTGCCTATCCGATTCAGGCGATTCCGAATATTATTCAGCCTAGTGTTGCTGGCCACCCTAACACGATTATCTTTTTGACAGCGGATGCTTTCGGCGTTTTGCCTCCAATCAGTAAACTGACAAAAGAGCAGGCTATGTACCATTTCCTTTCCGGCTATACGAGTAAACTTGCCGGAACTGAACGAGGAATCACATCTCCTCAAGCCACCTTCTCAACCTGCTTCGGCGCACCGTTCCTTCCATTGGAAGCAACCGTTTACGCCGAAATGCTAGGAGAAAAAATCGACCATCATGAAGTTGAAGTCTACCTGGTGAATACCGGATGGTCTGGCGGAGAATACGGCGTAGGCAAACGGATGAACCTTTCTTACACAAGAGCTATGGTTCAGGCCGCTCTTCAAGGAGAATTAAAATCAGTTGAAACGGTAACAGACCCTATTTTCGGACTTCATACACCCGTACATTGCCCTGGTGTTCCTGATCAAGTACTTCAGCCTAAAAGGACTTGGGAGAACCAGGAAGATTACGACCGTAAAGCAAAAGAGCTTGCGAACAAATTCAAAGAAAACTTTTCGAAGTTCAACCATGCTCCTGCAGAAATTAAGAGTGCAGGGCCGCTTGTCTAAAAAGAAAAGCGTAAATATCAGGTGCCAGGCACCCGTTTTTGACACATGTCAAAAGCCGGTGCCTGGCACCTTTTTTTAAAGGAAAATCTCCTTAGTGCGGCAATCGTTGAATACGGGATCACGCATTGGCGCCGACCGAAAAAACAGGGAGTACGTTGCGAAACGGTACGAGAGTGCAGCCCGTATTTTTAACGCTCTTATTCAAAAGGGTGTGGACCGTGGAGAGTTTAAACCGATGGCCCCGGGTTTATGATCAACTTTCTGGATGGGGCCGCCATTTCCGCGATTAGTGTGACGCATGACCTCATGCGTACAGGGAAACAGATGGATCTTTTTGAATCCACATTAAAAATGATGCTCAATGTACAAAAGCCGGACTTGTTACAAGGGTGACAGATCCGGCTTTTCTCCGTTTTGCGTTTTCATCCATTCGCAAAAGGCAAACGTGATCTTTCGATTTTCTTGCGGCGGAAAATGATGTGTATATTGCGGATAGAACCATGTTTCTACTCTTTTATTTGGCTCCAGGCATTCTTTGAGCATTAAGGAGTGCTGAAGACTCACATTTTCATCCCGGCACCCGTGGATCAATAAAAGGGGGACGTCAAGTCCCTCACAAAAGTATACAGGTGAGCGCAACCTGTAGGCCTCCGGATTTTTAGCGGGAGTGCCGCCTATGACCCTTTTCATCATCTTTCTCAGGTCTACTCGTTCCTCATAGGTAAGAGCCATGTCAGAAACGCCGCCCCAAATGACAACAGAACGAGCTTCAGGAAATCTAAGCGCCGTGAAAAACGCCATCGGACCACCTCTGGAAAACCCAAAGATATGTAATTGCTCCCGATTAACTGAAGGAAGTGATCGGAGCATCTCAAACGCGTGAAACGCATCGTAACGGTCTGCTCCGCAAAAATCTTCACGCCCCTCCCCGCCTTCATTTCCGCGATAAAAAGGAGCCATCACCACAAACCCCTGCGAAGCAAGCTGGATGATCCTGGGAATCCGGACCATCCCCACTTTTTTTATCCCCCCGCGCAAATATAAAAATCCCGGAAGCGGACGCTGGTGCTCTGGAATAGCTAACAGCCCTTTTATCGTTAATCCTTCACTTTTATAGGAAACTTTGAATAACGTAATCTGTGGATGCGGTGAAGGAAATCTTTGTGCATGAGTGATCAGGCTGCTTCCTAACAATACGTATCTCTCCTTTTTTCTAATAGGCTAACACACAATTTTTCAACTCACATAAAGTATTACATGAAAAGCAAAACTTCATTCGAACAAAAAGGAGGCCCACCCTTGAAACGGATAAAAGCCCATTTCATGCTCTGTTTCACACTGCTTGTTGCCACATGTCTTCTATTTTCGGCATGCTCGTCTGATAACTCCGAAGAACAAAAACGGGACAAAGTGAGGATTGCGGAGGTTACCCGCTCGATTTTCTATGCTCCCCAATATGTTGCCATCGAAAAGGGGTTCTTTAAAGATGAAGGCATTGATATCGATCTAAAAACGACGTGGGGCGGCGACAAAACGATGACGGCCCTGCTGTCAAATGGAGCGGATATCGCCCTAGTAGGTTCTGAAACTTCCATTTACGTTGATGCCCAGGGCAGCAGTGACCCGGTCATCAATTTTGCACAGCTGACCCAGACAGACGGAACGTTCCTGGTGGCAAGGAAAAAGCCAAAATATTTTTCCTGGGATCAGTTGAAAGGCAGTACATTCCTCGGCCAAAGGAAAGGCGGAATGCCTCAGATGGCCGGTGAGTACAGTTTGAAGAAGCACGGAATTAACCCACATAAAGATATGAAGCTGATTCAGAACATTGATTATGCGAATATCCCGAACGCCTTTGCTTCAGGAACCGGCGATTATGTACAGCTTTTTGAACCCCAGGCCAGCCTTTTTGAACAAAAAGGCATCGGGTATGTTGTTGCATCCTTTGGAGAAGAATCCGGCAAGCTTCCTTACACGTCTTACATGACAAAACAAAGCTATATGAAAAAAAACAGCGATGTACTCAAACGCTTTACACGGGCACTCTATAAAGCCCAGCTTTATGTGGAAACACATACCGCCAAAGAAACAGCCGCTATTATCGCCCCACACTTTGAAGATACATCGGTTGATCTCATCGAAAAGGTAGTCGACCGCTATAAAGGACAACACAGCTATGCGGTCAATCCAATCCTTGAAGAAGGAGCCTGGAACAATCTGCAATCCGTTATGAAGGAAGCGGGAGAACTTCCAAAAAAAGCAGACTACAACAAACTGGTCAACACCACCTTCTCCCGTGATGCAACGAAATAAACCATAAATATAATGGAGGGATCATAGTGGCCTTCTTACAATTGAAATCGGTTGGTCAAACTTACTTTTCCAAGCAAACGGCCACGACTGCACTGGAGGACATAACTCTCTCTGTTTCGGAGGGAGAGTTTGTTTCTTTTCTCGGACCGAGCGGCTGTGGAAAATCAACGCTGCTATCCATCATTGCGGGACTTCTGCGGCCTACCTCGGGAACTGTTACTCTGCGAAACCAGATCATTAAAGAACCTCATGCCAAAATCGGCTATATGCTGCAGCAAGATTACTTGTTTCCCTGGAAAACCATTAAAGACAACATAATGGTAGGATTAAAGCTTCAAAATTGCCTAACGAAAGAACGTATAGACTATACATTTTCACTTATGAAAGAAATCGGACTGCACGATACCCTCGACCAATATCCGAGCGAACTATCTGGCGGAATGAGACAGCGCGTCGCTTTAGTGAGGACACTTGCCACCAGCCCCCAGATCCTGCTGCTGGATGAACCGTTCTCAGCCCTTGACTTCCAGACGAAACTTAAGCTGGAAGACCTGGTTGCCTCTACGCTGAGTGAGCATGGCAAAACAGCTATTCTCGTAACACATGATATCGGTGAAGCGATCGCCATGAGCGACCGGATCATCTTATTTTCCACGAAACCCGGTCGGATCTTCCGAACGTTTCCTGTGTCCGGTCACCTCCGCAAACGTCTGCCATTTGAAGCACGCCAGCATCCGGATTACTCGGTCATGTTCCAGCAAATATGGGAGGAGTTGGAGCAAATTGAACAAAATGATACCGAATAAGGCCCACTCTGACTATTTGCAGAAATTACGAAAGCGAACGATCCAAGTGAAGGTTTCACAGTTCCTGATCTTTATTGTGTTCTTCGGCTTATGGCAATATAGTTCTGATCAGAAATGGATCGATCCCCTCCTTTTTAGCTCCCCGATTAAAATCGTAAAGCTGTTGGCTGAAAAAATTTCTGACGGAACCGTATTCGTTCATATTGGCATGACGCTGACAGAGACCGTTTTCGGTTTTCTGCTCGGTACGCTGATCGGAACTTTGCTGGCCGCTCTGATCTGGTGGTTCCCTTTTCTGTCAAGAGTACTGGATCCCTACTTGGTCGTTCTGAATGCCATGCCTAAGGTTGCCATCGGACCTATTCTGATTGTTGCCCTCGGGCCAAATCTGACATCCATCGTGGCCATGGGGATATTGATCTCAGTCATTATTACAACGATTGTTATCTACACAGCATTTACGAATGTTGAACCAAATTATGTAAAGGTCATTCGATCATTCGGCGGCACTAAATTCCAGTGCTTTAAAGAGGTAATCCTTCCCGCCTGCTTTCCTGCCATCATTTCCTCGTTAAAAGTCAATGTCGGCTTATCGTGGGTAGGAGTCATTGTGGGAGAATTTCTTGTATCAAAGGAAGGTCTCGGATATCTCATCATCTATGGATTTCAGGTTTTCAACTTCACACTTGTCCTGATGAGCCTTCTGATCATTGCGTTCCTGGCTACCATCATGTATCAGCTGGTTGAAGCACTCGAAAAGAAATTGATCAAAAACCGGATTTCTTAACCAATAACACAAGAAAACAGCAGACTGCTAAACCAGCTGCTGTTTTTATTTTATAAAAATTTTTCTTTTGTATGCTGAAGGCTTTGAATAAGCACTTGATCCTTCATCATAAAACTGAATTTCCTTTCGCCATCAAAGGATTCCGGCAGCGTTTCGAAAAAAACCGGACCATTGGTTTCATAATAACGATCCTTCAGCAAAATTTTATCTACAGTAGCATAATAGATGTTCTTAATAATCATTCCTCCCTTTCCATCCACCTTGTATTGACCAAGATAATGAAGGGAGGATACGTGGCCCCCGGTCTCCTCAAAAACTTCGCGGACCGCAGCTTGATCTGCTGTTTCTCCAGGTTCAACCTTGCCGCCGGGAAATTCGATTCCCCGCCGAGGATGCTCTGTCAAAAGCCATTGCCCCCGGAATCGGCACAGTACCCAGACATGCTTCGGATCTTTTGAGAACGGGTGATCTTCAAAAGAAAGTTTAACCGTATTGTCGTAGTAATCTTTAAAAATTATCGGTTCCATTGTTTAGTTACTCCAAATCGCTAGGTTATGTCCATTGTAAATAAGGAAGCATACATTTGTCCAATCCCATAAAGGACTTTACTGACTATTATTTTATTTTCTTTTCATTTTTATGAAAAGTGCTGAGTAACCGATTGATGAGCCATCTGAAACGGAAATCATATGCTTAACATACAAAAACGCATGAGGATTCTCATGCGTCTTTTGGCATTAGTTAATGGAGGCAAAAGTAATGACCCAATGGCTATTAACTTTTTCAAAACCAAGTGTTATACTATACTCCCCGTATAAATCACTTTTGTTTTTTTGAATGAGGTGATAGGATGTACCGGATAATTTTTTCAACTCGTAGGGTTTGTCTTTCTCCACCCACGGAGGGAGATCTGTAGGTATGATATATAGTTTGCCGCTTCTTTCTTCGAACATTCCATTCACATAATCGCTTGCTATTTTTTTGGAAGCGATACTGCTTAAATTACGAATAAGTTCCTCTTTGCTGGAATATTCTTTCACTCTATATTGCTCATCAACTTGAGGGGTCAGCTTTTGAATGAATTCCTGAGATAATTTCATGGCATCCGGTTTAGGAGCAGCTGTTTCCTCTGCTAACGCTCGCTGTTCCATAAATGAAACCGGCTGATCATGTGCGCCTGGTGAATGTGTCAAATAACCCGGAGATGCAAAAACAGCCAACATTACTATTAAAAAACTGGTTGCATAATACTTCACTTCGGTTCACCACCCTGTATTTTTTAATAAAATGTGTACTTAAAGTAAAACATTCCTTAAAAGGGGCAAAGGAAAACCTCTTTTTCTAACTCTTTCATTCTGGATGTTTCAGTATTTCTCCAACAATGCGTCTATTCCTTGTTTCTCGGGAAAATCACATCCATCCTCCCGCACAAAAAAATACGACTATGACTATAGTCGTATCATGTAAGACGATCTATCCTGCTTTCCGGCTTGCTTTTCCTGAGCTCCTTTTACCCAGTTCATACAATCCTGTAGCAGCAAGTCCAGCGATTCCTCCGGACCACAACCTGAGAACAACCGTCATTTCGGTAAATGGATAAGCAAGAATTCCAACAATGATTCCAATGAAAAAGCTGATTAATGGAATGAATCTTTTCTTTATGGGGAAAGTACGTTTTAACAGCTGTACCAAGCCCGTTACGAGAGGCGTTAAAAGTGAGGCAAACGTCACAATGTGTTCCATTCCTCATCCTCCTTTGCTTTTTCATCTTCTTATGTTCAAACTCGGAACGATAGTTAATAAGTTCAACCCCGAACCCGTAAATACCTTCTGTTTAAAAAAATCCGTAATGTCCCATACCGGTGCAATTCTAACGCATAAACTAAATTTGTTGGAAACGATTTACGTTCCATCAATATGTGTATACTAAGCGAGAGACAGAGAAACAAAGCATAACAGGAGTGAATGGCATGAGAAGAGAAGATGATCTGTATTTAATAATGCTAGAATCCAATGAACTTACATGGTGGGAGTATGCAAGAAAGGTATCACCCAACGTGCGCCCCAAACAGTACAAAACCTATTGGTCTTTTTTAAAAAATAAAGGTAAGCTTCCTAAAAGATTAGTGAAAGAAGCGGAATGGAGAATGGAAGCCCGGAGAAAAGGCTTGCTCGATTCATAAATAAAAAAATAACCCCTCGTTCTGATCTGAACCCAAAAA
>NZ_JBDPNU010000055.1:0-6447 GCF_050468105.1 Fictibacillus sp. NRS-1165 | reverse complement strand
AACACATTTCACCCTTTTTTCTCTTTTCAAAATTTGCATAATATGCCGTAATATCAGCAGATTACTTTTTTGGTTAATAGGATTATTTTCTATCTATTCTAAAAAAATAGAAGCCCTCTTGTAAAAAAGGGGCCGGGCTTCCTTATCATTTACTAAGCTCTCCTTAGATCAGTAGCTACTTTACTGTGATACAGGGTACTGTCGTGGACGAGAAGCGTTATACCATTGCAAACATAGCAGGAAGATCAGAACGATATCTACAAGATCACCTCCATAATACATAAGCATACTTCCACTCTCAGCTTGTTTTTGTGGTACTCCTTCGGGAGGATGACCATATATATACTTTGACAAAATTCCATGAGACCCTAGGGCCATTACAAGAACAAGAGAACGATACCAAAAATGATTTTTTGGTATAACAGGATCGATAGATAGTATAGCTGTTGTAAAAAGATAGCCTGCTAAAAATAGATGAAGGTGAATAAAAATAAAAAGCCAAATGTATTGGTGCATAAGCATGTAAAGGTCAGTCGTGTATAGAAGCCATAATCCTCCTATATTAAGGATAGCTGCTACCAAGGGATCCAGAAAGATGTGCATGATTTTCTTTTTTAAAAGAGAAGTGAGCAATCTAGCTTTTGCAACTGATAAGGAACGCAAAAAAAGAGTTACTGGAGAAGCTAACACAATAAATAAAGGTGCAAGCATACCAAGTAATAAGTGACTTGTCATATGAGCTATAAAACTCACATGAGCCTTTTCTGCTAGTAGTCCTATCATGGAAACAGCAGAACATAAAACACCTAGTATCCAATAAAGCGTCTTATACGACGGCCATTGGTGTCTGTGTTTATTGTTTTTAATGACAGCTAAAACATAAAGTAGAATAAAAATAATAAAAAATAAAACAAGACCTGCTTGTACAAATTCATGGTTCATACCGTTATTTACATGGTGGTGGTTATGCATGTTTAGCAGCCTTTGCTTTTTGTTTTGTGTGAACGGTAATCATGATTCCAGCAATAATCATGATTGCAGCAGTGATATTCCAGATCCAATCATAGATATAAACATTGTCTACATACCGAATCTGGTGAATACGCCATACCTTGTGCTGAATCGTACCATCAAAAAATTGAAAAACACCAGCACCAAGCAAAACGCCTCCGCACCACCTTGCGAGCCAAAGTGCTTTACGCCTACGAAGATCTGCAAAAAGGAAAAGACCGCCAATTGTCGCAAACCAGCTGAAAGCATGAAAAATCCCATCAGAGATTAAACCCATGCTAGTAGTAGACTTATCATAAAAATGATGCCAATGCAACAGCTGATGAAAAACAGCCTCATCAAAAAAAGCAACAAAACCAAGACCAAACAAGTAACCTGATATAAAATTTCTGGCTGTAAAGTTATATCTGTTATCAATTGCAGCTGAGCTCTTTGTAGTACGTGTCTCCATTACATTCTCCTTTAAATTTCTTATATTTATATGTATTGCCTTTCTCCTATTGCAGCAATCACAACTACGTGAAATTTCTAATTTTTTCTTTTATGCTCATAATCTCTACTTATAAAATAGACCTTCCATTGGAAGTAAAGGGTTACGTTTTGAGATGCATTTTCAAATTTAATAAGGGAAATGATAGACTCGTCATTTGACGAGTCCCTTTACATGTATGTAGATTAATTTGATTTACACCGGATCTTCCATTAAAGCACCCGTTCGTAATATAAAGTTAACCAGAAATTTCTGGTTGACCTTATTTCATTTGTTCTTATTATAGCGGTCAACAAAACTGTTCACCCCCTACTTGTATAAACATGTTTCAGGCTGGTTTGGACAAGGATCTCGTTTAACAAGCGAACCTATGACATTACAAGGAGCTAAGGGGTTACCGACTAATTTTATTTCTAGGAGGAGAATCATAGATGAATCCAGTTGTAGGTCTGGATGTTTCAAAAGGAGAAAGTCAGGTTCAAGCCTTTTTAGATAAAGGAAAACCCTATTAGCGTTAAGCATACTCTTGATGGTTTAGATTGCTTATTAGAATTCTTATAGAGATTACGAGATTAACGAATGGTAAGAAACCTTCGGTTATTCTAGAATCAACGGGTCATATCATCATCCAGTCGTTCAGTTTCTTGAGAATCACAATTATGTGTACATCGTGATAAATCCACTTGTTTCTCATCGTTCCCGTAGTGCAAATCTTAGGAAAGTCGGATGCAGCTGATGCGTATCAACTTTGTGAACTGTTTTATAAGGAAGAGTTAGCTTCTCACCGAAAAAGAGGTATACAGCTTTTAAACCTTCGCAACCTTACAAGACAACAAGAAACGATCACAAGTAACGACTCTCAAACCAAGCTTCAATTGATACTAGATCAGGTATTCCCTTACCGCCTTTTGGGACGCTATCAAGAAGCGGTTGAAACACTGCACCGTGGTGTAACAGAGTTCCTGAACATCGTGGTCTCCAAGTCTTTTACTCTATCGCTCTTTATAATACAGGGAAGTATAAAGAAGCAATGGAGATTGTATTAATGAATTTGATGGACACCACGAATGATGAAACCCTTCAAAACTTTAAACGCGGGATTTCGTACTATGCACAATACCTTGATGAAACCTGGGGTACATAGCATCGATATACCACAAGGAATCCCTTTGTTTTTTGTACCTTGCACCCGCAATGATAAAACCGAAGCTTCTTAAGGTGTAGAAGCATCGGTTTTTCTTATTATCTCTCTTAATCTTCTGTTTGAATCCTTCCTATGAAGGTAACCGTAACGCATCTCCTTGCCCCCCTGCATCAGCAAAATATCGCCTCCATCTCATCCATGCGCCATTCACGAAGAAACACCGTAACTGCTTCGACTGATTCTGTCGACTTCCTCCACCCCATTAATGAAGCAAGTGCGGTTTGCCTAGAAGCATTTGTAACCTATACGGGTCGGACCTCAATAAAAGTATTCGTCAAAGTGTCGCCGAAGATTTATTAACAGGAGAACGAAATGCATGTGCCCTTTCCTTTTTAACCATGGTTGCCCTTGATGACAACGGACGACCGACACCCATTCCCCAGGTGATTCCAGAGACGAATGTGGAGGAAGAGTTGTTTTAATACGGCAAAAGAGAGAGCAGAAAATCGCAAAAGAAGGAGAAAGGAAAGCGGTAACCTGGCAAAGGATTTTGGTGCCGGTTTGCCTTGGTGCAAATTCGAAAGCATGGCAGCCATTTTATATGTAAAAGCTTAAAAACACCCTGGTCTCCATTATTGATGCCAGGTGTTTTTCGACGTAAACTTGCAGCAAAAGGCTGCCGCTGGGATCAGTTCTTGTTGATTTCGTCGATTCATGCGGAAGATCCATCGTTTAATTCTCGGCTTTGCGGGAAATGTATGTAGTGCATCGAAAGAAAAGCACAAATCCAAATTGCTAGTAAGGGGGGCTTACTTTGCCTGATAATAATCAACAAGCAAAGATTGCTGAAGATGAAACTTGTTTAATGGACTTTGAAGGATCGGCTCCATTTATCAGGGTTACCCCAGGAACCAATGATTCAGCGGCCATACAAGACGCCTTAACAGCCGCCGGGGGCAAATCTTGGGTGATCTTAGAGGGGACGTATACTCTAAATGCGCCGATTACAGCAGGATCTGCGAAAATTCTATCCAAGAACGCGATCTTAAACGTCACTCATACGGGGCAAGCTCTCACTTTTACGGGAACACTCAAAACCAATGCCTTGGCAGCAGCCGGGGGATACACGCAAGGCAGAAACTACTTGCTTATGCGTTCCACCGAAGGAATTGCCGCAGGGGATATCGTCCGGTTTATATCTACGACCGAGTTATACCATCCGAGCAGAAACTATTATTATAAAGGCTCTTCCGTGATCGTATCCAAAGTAGCTTCGGACCGCATCTATTTTGCAGAACGATTGCCTTATTCCATAACATCAGTCAATACTGTAGAGGTTTATTCTCCAGCTAATGTCCGGTTGGAAGGAAAATTAAACCTGATTAACACGCAGGCTGCCGTACCTGCAAATAGCATGGGTATGAAATTGGAAAGATGCGTTCATTCCTACATTGAAGGTGTATTTGTGGATGGATTTGATACAAATATTACCCCACGGTATTGTGTAGGAGTTACGTTCAAGGAATGTGAGACAGGGAGGGCATGGTACTCGGGAACAGGTACATCCTATGGATTTTGCACGATGAGTTCAAACAATGTTATTTATGATACTTGTAAAACACGTACTGGCAGACATGGCCATGCAGGCGGCGGGTATGAGCCAATCGATATGATTTACTTTAAAAACTGTTCATTTTACGCTGAGCCAGAGGGAGCACAGTATAGTTTTGACCTCCATGACAATACCATACGCTCCACCTTTGAGAATTGCGATTTTGATAGCTTTAATGTCATTGGAAATGTCATCATGCGAAACTGTACAGCTTATCATTTGGAAAAAACCGCAAGCTCCTTTAAATCAGGAGACGATTACGAAAAGTGCAGTTATGTTTTTGATACGTTGAAGCTGCCGAATGGCGGACAGTTATCTTTAACAGGATATGCCCAGTCAGGGGGTACATGGACAATGAACAAAATCTCTTCCATAACCCTTCGGAACATTCATAGTAAAGCATCCGTTCAGTTCAATTTGCGTGCGGCAGATTATCATACGTCCATGCCCATGCAGTATATTGAAAATGTCATTGTAGAAAATTGTACAAACGTCGCGGTTCTGATGAAAGATACGATTAAAAATCTGCTCATTCAAAATTATCAATACCTGAGGGATGCGGTTTATTTATACCAGTATCCAGGTGCCGGGCAGATCCAAAGCGTGACGGTGCAAAACGCTTACTTGGCCGCGCGTTACACAGGCATTTGCTTGCGAAACTTTAAACGAGCTACTTTTGCGAACTGTACAGATTTCAATGGAGGATATGCGGCACCTAGGGGTGTCATCCATTCCGAGGATGCTCATGTTACTTTTATCAACTGTGATTTTACGCATTATACTGAAGGATTCCAGCTAACCCTAGGAACAAAGGGTGTCTATACTCTCATTGATTCTGTTGCAGGCTTTTACGGTACACCTGCAGGGGTCGCTTTACATTTGCAAGTGCCGATCCTCACCGGAACGGCCCCGCCTGCCTCTATTCCGCAACAAATCGGTCAAGAATACCTGGATACCAGCTCAAAGAAGCTGTATAAAGCTTTTGGTACAGCTTCTTCAACGGATTGGGTAGTACAAAACTAACCTGGCCCGAAACAAATGTCCAAAACCATTTGACTTTTGGGCAGGATGCTAAATTTTATGTAATTACAAAAAGGAGGACGATGCCTCCTTTGGTCTAACATCAATGAATGGATTTCCCGTCTACTTCAAGAAAATTTGAAACAAATAATGAGTTAACAAAAAGTGCGTGCCCGGTATTCCAAATGCTGTATCCGGATAATCTCCATTTCTTTTTTCACAAAGCGGATAATTTCGATTGTACACAACGTTCTTCCTTTCAGGTTTCTTCATTTTGTTTCTATTAAAGAAACAATTATTAAAATATGAAAGGAAGAGAAAAAATGCTTGTACATTACAGGACTTTTAAAACGGTCGATACAAAAAGGGCGCTTTCCAACAGGAATACGCCCGAGATTCAATTTTTGCGTAAACAGAAAATCTCTGGTTCACTAAGATCGTTTAGCTAATTTATTGCTTTTTTTCATTATAATATTGAACTCCGCAGACCGAACCTTCGGATACCATTTTAGAATCTTCATGATCATATGGATTCGGATAAACCATGGCGTTGTTTCTAATGGTGCCAATATTTAAAATGAATTTATCTTCAACCAAACGGTTAGTTATTATATAGCGAACTTCCCGTTGAATTTTAAAAATATTATCTTTCCAAAATAATATGTTGAATGATTGATTTTCAAATTCTTCCTGTCTGGTAGAATCAAGATGGTTATAATCCAGATATTCACATTTCCTGCAATAGCTTCTAATCCCAGGTCCTCTGAGACCGCCTTTAAACGATCCATAAAATCATTAGGTAAAAGGACAGCAGTATCGCCGAAAGTATCAGTAAAAGCCTCTCGTTGATTTTGAGGTAAATCTAACCTTGCAATTACTTTATCTCGCTCTTCTTCAACCACTTCAAACTCATGTGAACTAAACCTCGTAAAACAAAAAAGTGCCATACTCCCCATTTCGTTATAGCGTTCTGTAATTTCTGCTGTGGTTGCTGTCATTACTATCATTCCAGTGTGCTCATCAATAACGTATACGTTTTTCCCACGAAAAACGTACGCTACGCTATTTCAAGTTTGTCTCCTTGGCCTTTAATTTTGGTTCTCTTTTCAAGGTCAATAAAGAAATTAAAGTTATTCATGAATAGATCGCCATTTAATAAATCATCAAGAT
>NZ_JBDPNU010000054.1:0-40703 GCF_050468105.1 Fictibacillus sp. NRS-1165 | reverse complement strand
AAAGCAAGGATTAATTTATTGTTTACGCCACGGGATTAAAGACCGTGGTGTGGCACTGAAGTTGATTTACAACAAGCCTCCAACAACGATGAATCAGTTAATGAACGAGCTTTATAGCAAAAACAAGTTCACTGTAAGGCGCCAAGTATATTATAGCGACAAGCATATCAAACAGTATCTAGTTTAATTCTAAGATAAAAAAAACTTGTAGACATAAGACTTTGTCTACAAGCTGCACATCTAGTCAGATGCCTTTTTTAACCAATTTTAGGTCAATAAGAGAATATCCTCCTTACAAAGCAACGCTTAGATCAGCGTTGCTTTTGACTAATACACCGTTTATTTGAAAACCTTTAGAAATGCGAAAACAGCCTCTTTATGATCTATGCTCATCCACTTTAACGGCAAACACTTCAGCTGCAGCTGTATCATTGCATTACTACCTCAACTTTGTACTGCTCCTCTGGTTCCTGCATAATAGACCAGCGGCCATTAAAATTTATTTTTATAGATAAAAAAAGATAGCAGGAATAATCAATCCTACTATCTAGTCATCCTATACAAATAAATTGAGCAGCAGTGCCCCGCCAAAAGCGACGAAAGAAAGGATGGTTTCAAGCACGGTCCATGTTTTGAATGTCTCGTTCACCGTTAATCCAAGATATTCTTTCACCATCCAGAACCCTGCGTCATTGACGTGAGAGAACATAAGTGAGCCTGCACCTGTCGCGATAACCAGCAGTTCAAGGTTAACTCCTGACATGTGTTCAATAATTGGAGAAACGATCCCCGCAGCTGTCGTAAGCGCTACAGTCGCTGATCCGGTAGCAATCCTGATCAAACCTGCAATCAGGAAGGCCAAGACTAGCGGAGAAAGCGAAAGGTTCTCAGACATTTGCCCAATGGTGTTGCCTACACCGCTGTCAATGAGGATCTGTTTGAAACCGCCGCCGGCTCCGATGATTAAGATGATCGATCCGACCGGAAGCAAACTTTCTTCCGAGAATTTCTTAAGCATGTTCCTGTCCATTCCCTGACGGATGCCCAGGAAATAAAACGCAGCAAAAACCGCGATCAGCAAGGCGATGATCGGGCTTCCGATAAATGCCATAACTTTTTCTGCACCTTTAGGTATTGATAAGTAGGGTGCGATAGCAGCTAAAACCATCAATAGGACAGGCAATAAAATAATGAAGAATGATAGTCCTGTGCTAGGAAGCTTTTTATAATTTGTATTGAAGCGGATCAGTTCAGGCTCACCCTGAGGCACCACCCGTTTATGAACCCATTTCGCAAAAAGCGGCCCTGCAATAATCGCTGCAGGAATGGCAATAATCAAGGAATAGATCAATACTGTCCCAAGATTTGCTTTGTAAATGCTAATTGCTGTTAATGCACCCGGATGCGGAGGAACAAGGCCGTGCACGATCGACAATCCTGCAATAACAGGCAACGCGATCAATAAAATATTTTGTTTTGTCGTCTTATGGATGGAGATGACGAGCGGCAATACAATTAGAATTCCTACTTCAAAGAACACCGGAATTCCAATGATAAAGCCCGAGAAAAGCATCGCCCATGGCAGTTTTTTCACGCCGAACTTGCGGACGAAGAAGTCTGCGACCTGCATTCCAGCACCTGATTCAGCCATCATCTTTCCTAATATTGTACCTAGAGCAAGGATACCGACCAAGTGTCCTAATACACCGCCGACTCCTGTTTCGTAGGCGCTTACAATCTTGTCCAGAGACAATCCCGTAGCGATAGCCAGGAACAAACTGGCCACGAGTAAACTGATAAAAGCATGCCACTTTAACCATGATACGCCAAGAATAACGATAACAATGGCGAGTAACGTGACGAGAAGTAAATATGCGTCCACAATTGTTCCACCTTTCTAAGAAAACCCTTTCATTGTTCGGCAGGGTTCTACTACTTGCTTATTATGAAATTAGTAGGACTTAAAATTTCACATCGTTAATCTTATCAAAAAATTGCACAGTTTGCATAGTTTTTTGTTTCTTCTTTTTACGTAGCATTGCAAAAATAGACAAGATGATCCGTCCATTCCCCAAACTCAAAAATAAAAGCTCTCCTTACACATTCAAATTCCATACCGGCTGATTCAGCTAATTTAATGGAGGCTGTATTATCCATGCTGATGTGAGCTTCTATTCGGTGGTAACCAAGCTGGATAAAAGCTATTTTCAGAGCGGCTTTCACTGCTTCCCTTCCATAGCCTTTTCCCCAATAAGGATTCAAAATGGTATAGCCGATTCTTCCCCATTGAAATTCATTTCGCATTAATGTGGACAGGTCAACCACCCCTACATGAACACCATCTTCCTTTCTGAAGACACCCAAAATATACGCTTCATCCTTCTCTATTAATTGCTGATTCTTGTTCACCATTTCATCAAACCAGACTGACGTATAATCAGACATATCAATTTTGCCTTCATCATACTTATTGCGAGCCGGATCGCAATTTAAATATTGTTTATACCAATTTTGATAATCATTCGTCAGATATGGCCTGACCACAAGCCGTTCTGTGATTTCTTCCAGTTTTAAAGTACGGAGCATGCTCTTCATCTCCAACCTTCCGTTGCAAACTTTACCAAATAATAGTAGCAAATGTTGTTTCATTGGGAAAGAGGCTAGAGACCTTCCCTTTTTTCTCCTTTTGCATTACGATAAATGAATTGAAACCCTTAATGAGAAAGAAGGAAAACACATGATTCGATTGTATGGTGCTCTTGCAGGATTAAGCGTTATTTGGGGATTATCTTTTGTGTTTATGAAATGGCTGCTTGAGCCTGCAGGCGTATGGGGCGTCGTTTTTTTACGTACATTAGCGGGAGCGATAATCCTGCTTCCAGTAGTATGGAGCAAGAGAAAAGAGATAAAAAACAAACTTCCTGTCAAATGGCTTATTATTATTGGAATCTTCAACTGCGGTCTCGCCTGGGGACTCATTTCGTTAAGTGAGACGGTCATTCAGTCCAATACCGCTTCCATCTTAAATGCGACCACTCCGATCTGGACGGGTTTAATTGGTTTCTTTTTGTTCTCCTACCGGTTAAACAAACAGCAGTGGATTGGCATTCTCATCGGCTTTTTCGGAATATTGGTCCTTATGGACTTTCAATTTGGCCATCTTTTCGGAACTCAGTTTGTCGGGATCGGCACGATGCTGCTCGCCGCCATCTGTTATGGTCTCTCGGGTCAGCTTACTAAACGCTATCTTTCAGGAGTAGGAGTGGCCGTCATTACATTTTTTACGCTGCTGACCGGTGCTGTCGTCGGCCTGATCGGTGTACTCTTTACCGAACCCGTTCATATACAGCTGCTCCTTCATCCCAAACCTTTGTTTGCCGTGATCGGACTTGGCTGTTTTGGTTCTGGCCTAGGGCAGCTCATTTATTTTTATTTGAACAAGCATGGAAGTCCGGAATTTGCTGCTACCGTCACCTATCTTATTCCGGCCAGCGCCATGATCTGGGGATATGTACTCCTGAGAGAGCCTGTTACTCCCAATTTAATTATCGGACTTCTTATCATTTTTGCCGGAGTCTATCTTTCATCGAAGAAATCAAAAGCCCGCAGTGCAGCCGTACTAAAGAAATCTTCTTGATCATAGCGGAATACGCGCTGATTCTTAGTAAATACGCGCTGATCATCAACAAATACGCGCCAATTTAAAAAGAGGCACTCCAATTTATAATCGGGTGCCCCTCTCCTTTATCTTCAAACGTGGTCCTGAAATAGTTCTTCAATCTTTCCAGAACAAAGGAGCTTCATATTCCTCTTTATTTTCTCTTCCGGTCAGTCCCACCATCTCATCTCAATCAGCATACTAATCTGTTTATCCGTAAACCTCTTCTTAATCACTTGAGCAGGGTTGCCGCCAACGATCATGTAAGGTCCGACGTCTTTTGTAACCACTGCCCTAGCCGCAATAACCGCTCCATCCCCCACCTTCACTCCCGGCATGATCATCGCCTCTGTTCCGATCCAGACATCATTTCCTATGATCGTATCACCCGAGGGCCTGTATCCGTCACCAGCCTCTCCCCATTCATCATCAGTATAGAAAAATGGGTAGGTTGTCGCCCAATCGTACCGATGTCCCTGATTTCCTGACATGATAAAGGCAGCTCCGGATCCAATGGAGCAGAATTTACCGATAATCAGCCGATCTTCTCCCTTTTTCTGTGAGAGATAACGCACACAGTATTCTTCAAAAAGTTCCTTGTGATAGTAACCCGAATAGTAGGTGTATTCTCCGACGATAAGGTTTGGATTGCTCACCTGGCCTTTCAGCATATGGCTCTTTCTCCAGCTTCCAAAGACATTCTTATCCACTGTTTTCCCCCTCCTGCAAATTCTTTCCGTTTTTTGCAGGAGGGCTATTTCACTGCGTTTACCATCTTCTTCACCTCTGCTCAAAGGTTTCGGAATTCCATATACACCCATTCTAACTTGATTCTCTCTAACGATGCCAGACAATTTTGTTTATTCTTTTGAAGGTTCATAATATAGTTAAATAAAAAGATTTAAGGGGGATGTTGCATTTGAGAAGTAAACCAAAAACCAATGAGTATGATTCCTATTACGTGAACTACATAGCAGCGCTGCCTGACCAGGACATCGTTAATCTATTAGAAGAACAGGCTGAAGAAACGGTGCAGACGGTTCAAGATCTTACCGAGCAGCAAGCACTGTTCAAATACGGGCCAGAAAAGTGGAGCATAAAGGAAGTCATCGGCCATTTGACAGATACAGAGCAAATCATGGCATTTCGGCTGCTTTCCATTGCGAGGGGGGAGAAGGGAATACTTCCCGGCTTTGATGAAAATGCCTATGTGCAGCATGCTTTCTTCGACAGGCAGCCGCTATCAGATTTAATACAACAGTTCCAGAATGTCCGACAGTCTACGAAATTACTCATTAAAAGCATGGAGGAAGAACCATGGACCCGAAGCGGGAATGCAAATGGTTCAGACGTTACAGTCAGAGCCATTGCTTATATCATCGCCGGCCATGAGAAGCATCACCTTGGTATTTTAAAGGAGCGATATTTTGGAAGCGAAAATTTTCCAAAGCAATAAGAATACTGGCTCTCATCCCCTTTAAAAGGTGGAATAAGAGCCAGTTTTTATATTATAGTGATCTTCTTAGAATATCCATGACTGATTCTGGATCAAGCTCTTTATAGGTGCCCACTCCAGGTTTGATGAACGTCTTTTCGACGATGCTGTCAAATTGGCTGTCATCAATTTCGTAGTCACGAAGCGTACTCGGAGCACCTAGCGAGTTCCAGAAATCTCGGAGCGCTTTTGCGCCTTCTTTTGCAAGCTCCGTTTCATTTTTATCGGCTGGATCAATTCCAAACACTTTCACCGCAAGCTGTTTCACCCGGGATGGATCTCCCTCCAGCACAAGCTCCAGCCAGTTCGGGGAAAAGGATGGCCAGACCGCCGCCATGGGGAATGTCATACAGAGCAGAAACCGCATGCTCGATTCGATGTGTCGCCCAGTCTCCTCCATCGGTACCGTTCAACAGCGATTGAAAGCTGTGGTGCTTAAATACATCATCGTTTCCCGGTGGTCAAACGACTGCATGTCCTCCAAAAGCTTTGGACCGGTTTGAATGGCAGTACGAAGGAGTGATTCGATAAAACCGTCGAACATCGGAGAGTTTTTAGTACGGTGGAAATAGCTCTCAAGCGCATGAGACATGCTGTCCACGATACCATAAACCGTCTGGTCACGCGGTACAGAAAACGTATAGACCGGGTCAAGGATGGAGAACCGAGGATGAACATGCGGTGAAGACCAGCCAAGCTTGTCCTTTGTCTCCCAGTTCGTGATAACAGATGTCGAGTTCATCTCTGAACCGGTTGCTGCAAGAGTCAGACCGTACCGATCGGCAAAGCTCCCTTTATTTCTGCTATTCGTGTGATCAGATCCCATGCATCCCCGTCATACTTTGCTCCGATTGCGATCGCTTTTGTGCAATCTATCACACTTCCTCCGCCTACTGCCAGCAGGAGATCAATGTTTTCCTGTTTACAGATCTCAACGCCTTTATGAACGGTTGATAACCCAGGATTCGGCTCCACTCCTGAAAGTTCGAAAACATGAGCTTCCGGCCTGGAAAAAGCCGCTGTACGGAACAAACAAGGCAGCTGCTTTTAGGTGACCTTTTTATTTCAGAAACAGTTCCATATGATCTTCATTGTAAAAAACGCCCCCGACCTGCAATGCTCTTGTTTCCGTTCCATACGATACAAAGCCTAGGCTGCTATACAGCCTTTTAGCTCTTTCGTTGCTTGAAACGACGGTCAGGTTGACCTTCTCGATCTCTTTCATATCCTTTGCTTTTTGAATCGCAGCTTCCATTAAAGCTTTACCCGTTCCTTTTCCCCTTCTGCGAGAAGTCACATACATGGCAAAGATATTGGCTTTATGGCTCATTTTCTTATGGCTTTCCTGTACGAGTGTCACGATTCCAACCAGGACTCCGTCTAAAAAGGCACCAAACGTATGGCTCCCATTCACACTGAAATTTTCTTTGACTTGCTCAATGGGATTCTTCCGTTTAACAGCTTCCTCATAACTCGTTGCAAAAGCCTCTGGTGAAAGCATCAATGCCTCCAGCCTCAGTCTCCAGTATTCCTCGGCGTCTGCCGCTCCTAGTTCTCTGACTTCCATACGATCTCCTCCTATTCCAGTGATTTGTAAAGGCCGGCCCTCTGGCTGCCAGCCCATACTTCTGCCTGTTCCAGCAACAGCGGCCAATCTTTTGATTACGGGCTTTTTCTTTAACAACTAACGCAATAATTCGTATGTATGATTCGTCCTTTTCATAAGAAAGACCTCTAAACATCCCGATCATCCCAACAAGTTCTCCGTCTTTTTCTGCTACAATCGTGTGGAATCAGGATGATCAGCGATTGTAGCATACCGCTCCTCCATCGCTTTTGTTTCTGTCGGATACCCCAGTTCACCCATTAAACCTGCAAGTTCAGGAATATCCTTCTCCCTGGCTTCTCTCAATAGCATGCTTCTTCTCCCTCTCTATTGTTCCATCGCTTCGTCAATGGCTTTCCGCATGGCTGCCACCTTGTTGACTGTGTTCCAATTTCTCGTCGTTCCAAAAATCTTTAATTTTTGAATAGGGAATTTAATATCCCTGAAGTTTTTACGGTAGAAAAGGTAGAGTTCCCGGTTCTTGACTTCAAAATCCAGAGCCTCATTCTTATAGGGAACCAACACGTCGACCGCAGCATCAGAAGGCGCTTCTGACAGGAAGACGATATGCAGGGTTTCTCCTTCTTTTAGCTTCCCTGCTTGAAAGGGTGCCTCTTGAATCGCCAACTCTAATTCTTTCTGAGTTCTCAGCATGACCGTAACGTCAAAACCAAATTCCTCATGAATTTTAATTTCTATTTTTTTCTGAAGTACATCCTCCACCTCTTCATCCGATTGAAAAATGACATTCCCGCTCTGATTGTACGTTTTAACATTTTGAAACCCAATCGATTCCAAAAGTCCTCGCAAAGTCTCCATCTTGATCCTTTTATGTCATCCTGCATTAATGCCCCAAAGCCATGCAGTATAGGTTTTCATACCTCTTCCTCCTTTTGCTTTACTAAAGTAACCCAGGTTAGGGCAGCTTTCATAGCTTTTTAATGAAAAAAGTGTCATTTCTACTATGGTCCAATAACTTACAGAATTCCTTAACATTCCAGTAAAGCCAGTTTAATGTTTTAACACTACAATTTAGAATTAAGTAAAGGAGGTACGCCGATTTGAGCAGTGAGCTAACTGTTTCCTATTCCCAATTGATTGTATACAACAAAGGAATCAAAAAACCCTTTTTAGACTGGACAAATGCAGATATTAAACGGGGGTATATACTGAGTTCTGGGGTCATATCATTTGAAGCTGTGTCCGATTACAAATGTGAGATTTCTGTCTCTTCACCTTTGCATTATGACGAAAACGTGAATTCCACGCGTACGTTATCGCTCCCTTTTAAGGTTGAAACGGAAGGAATTATGGTTTCAAGCGTTGGTGCCAACAGCTTGGAGTTCACCGTTGAACCTGGTGAATACACACTCTATTTCGATACCGTTCCATTGGATCAGCCGAAAGCAAACGGCCTTTATAAAGTACGGTATGAACTGCAGTTTGTGCCAAACTAGATAAAAGTGAAAAAGGCAGTGCTGCCTGCAACTTCCTTTTTTCATATGGAGTAATATACCTGATAATGCGGCCTCCGGAAAGTGAGCCACATCAGCACCCTTTTGCTCGGCGCTTTTCATTTGGCTAAGAACATATTTTTTATTTTTGGCGATATCGGCACATACCGGAAACTGGCAGGTAGCAATCGTCAGCTTATTCATCTCTCATTCCCGTTTTTTTTGTATTCGTTTTTTTCGAGAGAAGTCCTACTTTTTAGCAGTATGGATAATAAAAAAGGGGCTGTCTAGAAGTCTGTAAGCTGTTGATTTCCGTTCCAGGCTGCTCGCTTTCCGCGGGGCGTGCGGTGAGCCTCTTGGTGCAAGCACCGGCGGGAGTCTCACCTGTCACGCTAGTCCCGCAGGAGTCTCGCATCTTCCACTTCAATTAACTTTTCATTGAAGATTTTTCAAGCCAAAAAGGGGCTGCCTGAAGGTCAATTTTCGACTTTCTGGACAGCCCCTTTCACCATTAATCCATTTTTAGAACGATTCTTCCATTAATATCTCCTTTTTCCATCCGCTCAAACACCTCGTTGATCTTTTCAAGCGGCTGTACTTCAATCATGGTTTTTACTTTTCCCTCTGCAGCAAATTGCAGCGCTTCTTGAAGATCTTTTCGTGTTCCAACAATGGAACCGACTACTTTAATTCCATTTAAGACAGTATCAAAAATCGGAATCGGTAATTCTTCCGGCGGAAGTCCAACCGCAACGAGAGTTCCTCCTCGTTTCACAGACTGATAGGCTTGTCTAAATGCCGTTTTAGATACAGCGGTACAAATAGAGGCTTTCACACCATCCAGTTGTTTTTGAATGATGGATGCAGCATCCTCTTTTACTGCGTTGACTGTAAGTTCAGCTCCCAGATCTTTAGCAAGTTCTAATTTATCATCACCCGTATCCACAGCTACAACATGAAAGCCCATGGCTTTAGCATATTGTACAGCCACATGGCCAAGACCGCCCACACCGAATATCGCTACCCAATCTCCTGGTTTAGCATCACTGACTTTTAATGCTTTATAAGTGGTCACACCTGCACAAAAGATAGGTGCGACTTCTTCAAACGATAAATGTTCAGGAACTTTCACCACATAATCAGCATCCGCCTTGCAATATTGAGCATAGCCGCCGTCCACTGAATAACCGGAATTCTTCTGTTCCTTACAGAGCGTTTCCTGGCCGCTTAAACAATACTCACAATGCCCGCATGCTGAGTATAGCCATGGAATGCCTACTCGATCTCCTACCTTCAGATGGTCAACTCCAGGACCTACCTGTTCAATAACACCCACTCCTTCATGGCCTGGAATGAGCGGCAGCTTCGGTTTGACCGGCCAGTCGCCATGCGCGGCATGCAGGTCCGTATGGCAGACGCCACAGGCTTTTATTTTAACAAGTACCTCACCGTGTTCAATGACAGGAGCAGGCATATCTTTTACTTCTAAAGAATGTTTGAATTCATTGACTACAGCAGCTTTCATTGGAATTCCTCCTCATAAATTTGTGTTATTGGTCATTCCTTACGATCAGCACATCGCATTTCGCATAACGGGCCGTATGCTCGGATACACTCCCCATGAACATCCGGTCTACGGCATTCATGCCCGTCGCTCCGCAAACGATCAGATCGGCATTAACGTCGGGAGCAATGGATTTTGCAAGCGTTACTTTTGGTGAACCCAGCTCCATTACTTTTTTTACATGCGGAATTCCAGCTGTCTGGGCTTGATGTGCAAACTCGTTTAACAGTTCTTCCGCATATTCCTGCGCTTTTTCTGCCATCGCTGTATACCAGTCGTAAGCTGAGAAACTCCTTGTATCCACAACATGAGCCAGAATTAAGGTTTCTGCTTCATGTTCAAGTGCTACTTCAACTGCTCGTTTAAAAGCTTTTTCTGATGCTGTAGAACCGTCTAAACCAACAAGTATATCTTTGTAGCGTTTAGCCATAACGCATCCCTCCCAAAAATTGTGTTCAACTTGCCTTAAACTGCTGTTAATACCCCATATTCTTTATCTTTTCGTTTGTACACCACGCTTACCTTATCCGTTGTCTCATCAAGAAAAACAAAGAAGGTATGATCCAGAAGGTTCATCTGCAGGACTGCTTCTTCCCGGCTCATAGGTTTTAACCATACTTCCTTAACCTTTACAACTTCTTCATGATTCTCTTTCTCTATGGAAGTTTTCTGTGCATAAGGCCATTGTTCTTTGCGGGATCTCCTATTCACTCTTGTCTTATATTTACGGAACTGCCTTTTAAGCTTTTCTTCTGCAAGATCAATTGATGTATACAGATCTTCTGTTTTTTCTTCAGCACGGATCGTTAAATGACCTAACGGAACCGTAATCTCAATACCATGATTTCGCTTCTGTGCAAATACATGAATATGGACCTTAATATCCGATTGATCAGGTAAAAAGTGTTCAACCGCATCGCCAATCTTCTGTTCGATATAGTGATTAAGGGCTTCGGTCAACTGTAGGTTTTTACTATGGATAAGTAATTTCATTGCTTACTCCTCCTCTGCATGCTCTCTTAATACACCTCAATCATAATGAAATCTCCGTTAGACTTATGTGATTTATTTCACATACAAAAGAAACACAAAAAAGACCGGCCAACGGCCAGCCTTTAACCTGCAATCCTATTTAGTTTTTCCCAATCCGGCTTTAACAACGAATATACCCGCTGGTCCCAATATTCTCCGTGAAAGGACGCATATCCGCGTAAAATACCGTCTTGCTTAAATCCCATCTTTTCAAGGAGGCCTCACACATTAACGAATCGGAAAAGTGCGTGCCTCATTTATTTCCTAATTCACATGATTTACTTCCTCGAGCATGTCCTCCGTCCAGCGCCAATCACTGATCTTCACAGCATCAGTGACATGATGCACCTTGCTTGCTCCAACGATGGCCGCGGTAATTGCCGGCTGGTTTAACACCCATGACAGTGCAAATTGCGAAAGGCTTACCTCGTTTTTTTCAGACAATTGACGATACAGGCTCACAAGCTCAAAATTGCGTGGAGTGAAATAATTCTGTATGAGCCGTTCTCCCTTTGCCGCCCGGCTTTCTGCCGGAACATCTCCGGCACTTTTATATTTTCCGGATAACATTCCTCTGCCTAATGGACTGTATACCATTACACCAACCCCTTCAGACTTACAAAAAGGCAACAGCTCCTGTTCAATTTCTCTGGATAACAGGTTGTATTGAGGCTGAACGGAAACATACTTCTCAAGATTCATCCTCTCACTGATTCCATGAGATTTCATGATCTGCCAGGCCGCATAGTTGGAACAGCCAATATACCTTACTTTACCGCTGCGGACGAGATCATCAAGCGTCCGAAGAGTTTCTTCCAAAGGTGTATGGTTATCAAAAAAATGAACCTGGTACAAATCAATATAATCGGTTTGCAGCCGGCTTAGAGATCGGTCAATTTCTTTCATGATATGTGCTCTTGAAAGTC
The DNA here is from genome assembly GCF_050468105.1 of Fictibacillus sp. NRS-1165. NCBI lineage: Bacteria > Bacillati > Bacillota > Bacilli > Caryophanales > Fictibacillaceae > Fictibacillus > Fictibacillus sp. NRS-1165. The sequence continues at coordinate 28,968 of NZ_JBDPNU010000054.1, read as the reverse complement.
CAGACTCATTCTTGCCGTGGCCCATGCGTATTCCTACTTTGGTTGCCAGCACGACGTTATCCCTTTTACCTTTCAATATTCGGCCGATTATTTCTTCGGACTCACCTGTACCATACGGAATGTCCGTATCCTGTCCTTTTCCATAATAATTGGCGGTGTCTATAAAATTGATGCCCTGTTCCATTGCATGGTCTAAGATGGAACGCGAGGCCTCTTCGTCAATCCAACGTCCAAATGCCATGGTGCCTAAACAAATGGATGAAACATCCAATCCTGTCCTGCCCAGCTTTTTATATTTCATGATATCTCACCCTTCTTCCTATTCCCAATGATCCGGCGTTTCAAGCATGGCCGGCAGCTTCGTTCGGCCGTCCCCTCTCGCCGCATTCACTTGAACCTGTGTGAGGAAAAGACTTCCCGTCAGATCCGTTCCTCTTAAATCCGCATCCCGAAAGTCTGCTCCGATCAGATCAGAACCTTTAAAATCCGCTTCCCTTAGATCAGCAGCAATAAAATAAGCACCTCTCAAATTAGCTCCCCTGAATTCAGCTTTACGCAGAGCTGCTCCCATAAAATCCGCTCCCCGGCCAAAGGTTTTCTTGCGTTGGGTATTCTTGAGATTGGATGCAAATTCACTGCGGTACCCTTCACTGGCCTTTAGAAGCAGCTTATTAACTACTGCCCGGTGTGCCGGTATATCCAGCTCTATTAAATCCTTTGGCTCAAGCCTTGTCAGTCTTTCTGTCTCTTCAAGCACCGATTCCAACTCATCAAGAATGGAAATTGATGTCTTCAGTGACCGGGCCTCTTCCAAGTACCAGAGCATTTCTTGCAGCTGCTGCACTTTTGGAAAGACTGTGAACATGTTTTGAGCTCGTTTTGGATCTGTCCGCCAGTCCTTTCCTTTAAACGTGATTTGGGAAACTTTTTGTCCAGCACCAAAACAATCATAAACAGAGCAGCCCTTAAACCCTTTTCGCCTTAATTTTTGATGAATCGAGCATCTAAAATCTATCGTTAGATTCGAACACGGAACACCACCATCTTTACTGACAGGAAAATCTGCAGATTCAGCAAAAGGCAGCGCTGTACAGCACAGACCAAAGCAATTCTCACAATCAGCACGCAACTCATCCTGTTTTGCATGAAGCTGGCTTGTACGATTGATCAACCTTGCCAATAGGTATACCCCCTCTAGTGTAAGTATATAAAATCCCGATTGTTTTTTGTAAAATCAATACATCCGGTTCGCATCGGAAGGAAGCTTGCGTACATGATTCAAATACGCAGTAACGTTTAGATCATCCTCTTCCGGATAGCGAAATCCTAACTCCTCCGCAAGCTCGTGAGCCGCTCTGCGGAAAAGGCCTCCCATCACAAAAAGGGCCTCCCAGATGTTCTCATACTCACCATCTGAATAAGTTTGCAGCAACTGGCCATACATCTCAGGATCAAGGTAGGATTGAAAATACTTTCCGTTCTTTCCGGAATCAACCGAGAAGCTGTGCCTCATTCCAATCTGCCACTTCAGCATAAGTACGAGCATATCCCGGACTGGTCCGTCAAACATCGCCTTGGCATAAGGCAGTTCTCTTCTCCATAACCCTTTGGCAATATAGGTACTCACCCACCAAAATTCATTGCAGCAATCCATGAACTCTTTTTCTGACGGGCGCTTCGTTATGTAGTCCTGATCACCCGGTTCAGGAAGGTCAGGCAATATCCCATCTTTGTCCAGGAGCACTTTACTCAAGCTGTCATGCACCATTCCCTGAACCTTTTCAGCTTGATAAAAGGTAAGATCAATGCGTTCACCATCCATAAACTGCATCAGATACGTAAACTTCCCGCTCATTTCTCCCTGCTCAGGTGAACTCATCGCATCGGGAGTCTGCAAGATCATGATTTCACCGAATGTGGGTATCCACTCCCGGTTCTCCATATAATACGGCACATCTTCTGTAACAAAAACAACATCATAGTCCTGAAAAATATCTTGCGGTGCGTTGGGATTCACACGAGAACCATTCAAAATAACAGCTCGAAGCCGTTTTTCCTTCTTCGCAAACTCTACTATTTTTCCAAGCATTTTCCTTCTCCACCTTTACTGCTACATACCTTTTCTTCGGCTTTTTTTCTTTTTTAATTCGTAAATGCTGGTTACATTGTCTCTATGTTTTTTGGAAGAATCTTCAGATCTCGGGTACATTACTGTGGCTGCGACCATGCTGAACAGCAGCAGTACGGACCATAGGACTTTTTTTACCCAGGCCACATCAATCCAGACGGTAAGCAGTCCAATGAAAATGGTTAACACGAACAAACCGATCCATACTTTATATAAAGAATCGCCCTTCTGCTTCATATCCTCTCTCCTTCAGCCACGGCTTCCTTCTAAGATATGAAAAAAACGCCCGGTTCTATAACCAGGCGTTCATCCCTTCTATATTTCTCCTCTGATTTCCTGCTTTACCTCACTCTTTTTCATAAGAGGCAGCAAGGTGGCTACTCCTGCAAATAGGAGAAGAGCTGCCACTTCATAGATCAGAACGATCGATAAGTGCGATTTCATCCAACCGGCAACGGACATGGTAATGACCATCGCTCCCATAAAAAGCGGATTTAAAATGCCGTTTACACGGCCGATGAAAGCCTCTTCTGTATTTTGCAGAATCATGGTGTTGATTCCAATATGGATGCATGGCATAAAGAGACCTGAAAAGAATTGAGCAGCAAGGGTCAGCCAGAGGACTGCAGACAGTCCCATTCCAATAAAACCAATCGCGCTCGCTGCCAGTCCCATCGCTAACAGCACTTGAGGCATGATTTTTTTAGACATGGAGATCGTCAATCCACCGCCGAGAATCATACCGATTCCAAAGGCTGCCATCAGCCATTGCAGCTGTTCTTTAGGAAGACCGAGCTGCTCTGTAATCAAAAAGACACCAAGCGGCTGAGTTAAACCAATGGCAAGTCCGGCTGCCGCAAAACAGCCTCCGAGCAAAGTCAGAGGTCTGCTTCCCAACACATAGCGGAAACCATCCTTCATCTCTTGCATTAATGTTGTTTTTACTTTTTCTTCCTCCCCTGCACGGTCAGCAGGCAGAGTAAGAAGGATACCTGCCGATAATAAAAATGCCACTCCCATCACACCAATTGCGGCCAAAATACCGAAGTGCTGATAGACAAACGTACCGATAATGGGCCCGAGAATCATAAACAGCGCAAATACTGTCTGATACATGGACATCCCCATCTGTACAAGTTTTGCCGGTACATGGAGTTTAAAGAGCTTCATGCCGGATGGCTGTGAGAACTGTGAAAGGATGGAGGAGACAAGAGTCGCAAAGAAAATGACCTTCCAGCTTCCCAGCAACAAGGTTAAAAGAACGGCAAATACAGATATAGCACTTAAAAGATCGCACCATACCATCGTCCGCTTCGGTCTCCAGCGGTCAGCAAATGTCCCGCCAATAAAGGAAAACAGAAAGATCGGGGCAAATTCTGCTACCGAGATGAGGGAAACGGCCACCGGATTTTCGTTCGTTTTTTCAATAACATACAGCAGGATGGAATAGTTCCTCACCCATATGCCGATCTGCAAAAAAAAGACAGACAGCAAGATGGTCCGGATAAACCGGTTCTGAAATAGTGCACCCATACCCACTTTTGGTTGAGATTCTGTTTCGTTCATAAAAAATACCTCCTGATCCATCAATCTGGACAGGAGGCTTTTTGAAACGCCGCAATAAGACAGAGAACATGCACACAAGCAGGGCACATATCTTTTGGGCACAAAAAGGCTGTACTAATCCTATCCAGAAAAATAATGATCGTAATTGTTTATACGAATGTTTTTTCAAGGAATAAGATTAGTTGTTCATCGCCCTTTGTTCACCCTTCCGATTTTTAATACTTTCATACTACTTCATTATAGACCGAAACTCAATAATTTTTCATAAATTTAGGTAGAATTACCAAAAATAACACATAAATTTCATCAAAGGAGGAAAACAGAATGAAAAAACAGCTTTCAAAGATGTAACATGGACTCGAAGCTATATTGTCAGCGCGTTCGCCGGATTAGAGCTGAAACAAATGTTATACATTCATCTGAAATTTGTTAATGACCAGGCTGTCGCCCGTCTTAAAAAGGATTGGAGCGGGGACAATAGAGCATATGATCTGGGCGATGACCATATCTTGAAGATGGCAGATATGTTAGCTGAAGGGATTGTGAAGCAGTTCCAAAACCACTTTCGACAATAGGAAAAGGAAGGCAGCCGGTTAACGGACGCCTTCCTTTTTTTAAAACAATATGGCTCTCCTAGAGCCTGCCGACGGATTCACCCTCGACAAGCGTTACGCCGACTTTCTTTGCAGCTGCTGATTCTTTTCGAATCAATTTAATCAGCTGCTCGGCGGCTGCTGATCCCCACTCCCGCTTCGAGTAATCGATGGTCGCTAAACGCGGATGAGTATAGTGGGCAACCTCAATATTATCAAATCCGATAATATGAATATGTTCTCCTATCCGGTATTCAGTCTTGGATAAGTAATTATACATGCCGATCGCCATCTCATCGTTCAGACAAAAGACAGCAACGGGTCCGGAGAAGGATTCAGCGATTTCCCTCGCCGCTTTTTCTCCCGATGGCTTATTAAAGTCTCCGTTGATAACCTTATAATCAAGCCCGTTCTTTTGTGCTGTCACCACTGCCTGTTTCAAACGTTGATTGGAATCAAAGGAATCTTTCGGACCTGTCACGATGATGAGCTTTTTATGCCCCAGATCTAGGGCATAATCAACCGCGAGCTTTGCTCCGGTTTTGTTGTCGAGCAGCACTTGAGTGATATTATCATGTTCCAATTCACGGTCTAAAACGACGAGCTTATGTCCTCGGTCTGCGTAACTGATCAGTTCTTCACTTGAAAAGTTGGCATCCAGGATGATAGCGCCATCAATCATTCCTTCAGGAAGAAAACGATGGGATTCTTTTCCGCTGCAAACAATCAGCTCATACCCGTGGCAGGAAAGCTGATCGAGCATCCCCTGCTGCAGTTCCCCGTAAAAAGCCCCGCTGTAATTCGTTAAGAACACACCCGCAATTTTCGTTTCCCGTTTCTTGAGTGTTCGGGCGGCTGCATTGGGTATATAATTTAATTCCTTAGCGATCGCTAAAATCTTAGCCGAGGTTTCCTGAGTAACTTTCTGGCTTCCATTCAAGGCGTAAGATACCGTTGAAATGGAAACACCCGCTTTTTTTGCAATATCCTTAATACTAACCACCTGGGCACACTCCAATCTGTCAATGAAAACGCTATCTTCATTATATAACGTTTTGTCATTATGATGGCAATTTCTGTTAGAGTTACGTCTACAGCCTTACGTCAATTATATTTGTTTCCGCATCCGTTTTTAGGACAGCTTCAAGTTCGCTCAGCGGTATCGTAAAACCGCCTTTACGGTACCGGTTCGACAGGCGGACGGCCGATATCTGTTTACCATTGACGGATACACTGCTCTCCGCATTCCCATTGAGATGATAGCGGAATGAAACCGGCACACCGTTAACGTGGAAATGAAAGACAAGTGCATCCAGTCTTTTCGGAAGAACAGGATCGATTACAAGTGTATTTTCTTCTTTCCGGACCCCTAAACAACTTGAAATGAGCTGGTTCATAAAGATTCCTGGTCCGCTCGAATAAATGCGCCAGCCGCCTTTTACAGGAACTTTTCCTGCACGGAGTTCATTAAAGCGGTCCTGTGCTTCATAGCGCGTGTTAAATTTACCGTCCGAACTGCTGAAGTACGCGTTGCTTTGTCTTCGTTCTGCGTTCGGCACTACGCTTTGAATCCCGATCGGGTTGATGAGAGACAGCCCATCCCATGCTTCTTCAGTTTTCCCGAGCTTGGCCATTGCCTCTACAAAGCGAATATGAGCATGAACATATTGAAGTCCCACTTCTCTTCCGAAGTTGGCTGCCTGTTCTGCACGTTTAAAATGAGTGCTTACACCTCCTGCATAATGGGCAGGGCGGTTCATGAGCCTTACACCATCCGGGCAGAACATGTGCTGTTTGATCAGTTCATAATGTTCCTCTGCTTTCTCCGGACTTAAAAGCTCACTGATCATACTGCGTGTCATAGGCAGAAGCCGATACTCGATGCCCGTCTTCCTATCCGTTGGGTGCAGCATCAGTTCTTCTTTTCCCGGCTCTTCCATGTATATGAAGCCAGGAATAACACCCGCTGAAAGAATGTATTGATTAAAATCAGACTCAATTCCTTTGGCCAGGGCCTTCAGCTCGTCCGCTTGCACTGGATCAAAATCTTCAAGCTGTTTGGAAAACTGCTTTATTACCTGGTAGGTTAATGATACAGTCCAACTGCTGACCATATATTGCTTGAGCTGTTGATTCGCTGGCTGGAGGGTATCATCCCAATCTCCATCTCCATAAGACGAGAGATGAGTACCATGCAAAAAATTGTTCTTAATATACTCAATCTGTTTTTTTACGTGGGCAAAAAGAGATTGTTTTTCGCTGGTGAATTCGCCGCTATTTTTAGTGTAAGGGATGAGATCCTCAAGCACGCTGTAATCATTTGTCGCTTTTAAATAATCACTGAGCGTCTTCAATGGCCAAACGATAATATCCCCGTGGCTCTCCTGCTGCTGTATTTTGTAATAACGGTCAAACATAAACCACTGCGGCCAATTGCCTGTGCTTTCGTACTGGTGGGAGTAGACAGTCTTAATGATTTCACGGATAGCATCATAATTTTGCGTTGCTGTAAAATATTCTGCCGGCCCCTGGCAAACGTCCCTCGTTCCCCACGCGGCGCCCCCATACTGTTCCAATCCGTGCGGAACAGAATAATGAACGAGCATGTTATGTGTATACCACCATGAGATCGCGTTTACCTTCTGCAGTTCTTCGTTGGACGCTCCATGGCGGCTTACATGAAAGCCGTTGTTCACCTTTCGATAGAATTCCCGGAATCGCTTTATTTCTCTTTCTGGATCTTTCTCAATAAACAGGGACTTTTCTCCAAAAAGCTGCCCCTGAACAGATAGCGACCAATGACTGGCTTCCTCCAGTTCAATCACGGCGAGTGAACCCGAACCCGGTTCAAAGCTGTCTCCAAAAATCCGCTCGTCTCTTAACTTCATCCCAGTACCTGTTATCTTCATGTCATAACGAAGCTTGGGATAAGCGGCTGCGCTATCAGATGATTTATCGGCAATGAACGAGAGAACGTTTCCATTTGTCTCCATATGATACGGAACATCATATTCATTGTTGTTCATGGAGATCTGATTCGTTACGAGAAAACGGTAACGCTTCCCGCTCAACGAATGGACGTCCATGTGAATTTCAGGACAATCCACTGTGGTGTAACTAGTAATTCTCAGTGTATCATCAGCGGTTTTATAGAACCAGCGGGCATAATTAAATCCAATCTCGTAGGCCGAAGGCATCGTGAGTAAACGGTATTGCCCATCCATCTCCACATAGATGCGCTGCCCAGAGGTTTTCATCACATTCAGAGGATTCCTCGTGTTCGTGATCATTTTATTAAACGAGGTATTCCCTTTAACGATGTGAGAGTTGAAGACTCCATACATGTAGGAGGTGGACGTGATCACTTCTTCCGTTATTCCTACATTGTTTCCGGACACAATAATATGTCCGTGCGGCCGCTCTACAATCCGCTCTTTCGCCTTCAGCACCACATGCTCATAGGTCCCGGTAAAAAAGGAGAGCAGTTCATCACCATCATATTCTTCCATCAGGCGTTCAGGATACAGATGTTGAACTTCCTTTTCTGTATAAGAGAGAGACGAAAGCGGATCCCCTAACAGGGACGATCGCTTCACTTTGCCTAAAGTTGTAAATTCTTCTTGCTTTAGATTCTTAATCCCTTCCCATGCCATTTGAATTTCCTGTTGATAGTCTAGCTCTGCAACGGCCTCTGTATGATTTTCTTTATACAGCCCGTAAAAAACAAACTGTTCTTTTCCCGAAAGTGATACCTTGGACGACTGAAGGGCAATAAATCCAAATTCATATTGATAGATTAAATTTGCCAGTTCGTCTTTTTTCAAGATTTCTGGTTCATCATTGTCTTTATAGGAAAGACCGAAGAACTGAAATCCGTCCGTGGAAAAACCGGTGCTTTTCGTTAAAGAACCTTGCTGCAGATAAGGAAAGCCTACAGAGTTTGGCTGGTTTTGCCGCGAACATACAACATATCCTTTTTCTTCGTCTTCAAAAACCGAGTGATCTACATATTGAGAGACGAATGCCTCGTTTGTCCTCACAGCCCCTTGATCAGCAAGACCGATATCCTGTGCATAGATAATATCAATCGTCACACCGTTTCCTGCCGTTTCTACCTCCCAGAACCATATCCCTTGATCGGTCGGAGAAAAAGTAACCTTGTAATCTATTTCGGCGATCGCTCCTTCCCAAACTACTTGAGAGTCCGTATGGCTGATTTTGCTTCCCGAACGGCTGCCAAGCAACGGGTAAAATTGAATGCCTCCCTCACTGTGAATCCGGAGATACAGGTTATTCAGCGACCCATCAATAGGATTGGACTGCACTTGATTAATCATGATCCCTTGATGAACGGCTTCAAACAGATCTCCGCTATTTAAAAATGTAAATCGGTAGTTTCCAGTCTGTATTTCAAATGTGGAAGTTGTCTTGGTGGTCATGGATTCCCCTCAAATCTATCGGATTATTTTACTAACTCAAATGTGGCTTCCTTTACGTTGACACTGTCTGGACCCACGAAAACGGTAAAAGTCCCTGGATCGCTTGTAAACGTTAAATCGGAATGATAATATCTCAACTGATCTTCTTTAATGGAAAAAATGATCTTCTTTGTCTCCCCCGGAGCAAGTACTGCTTTTTCGAATGCTTTCAGCTCCTTCAACGGACGGACAACATCTCCTGCCATGTCCCTCACATAAAGCTGAACCGTCTCTTCTCCTTGCCGCTCTCCTGTGTTCGTGACCAGAACGGAAATCTTTATTGATTCCCCCGCCTTTAAGACAGGACTTGATAATACCGGTTCTCCATAATGGAATGTTGTGTAGCTTAAACCAAATCCGAACGGGTAAAGCGCCTCGTTCGGCACATCAAGGTACTGAGATACGTATCGTACTTGTGCATCTGGAGCTCCTTGAGGTCTTCCTGTATTGAAGCAATTATAATAAACCGGCACCTGTCCGACGGAATGCGGAAATGACATCGTCAGTTTTCCTGAAGGATTGACATCGCCTAAAAGAAGGTCGGCAACGGCATGCCCGCCTTCTGTTCCAGGGAACCAGGCTTCAATGATAGCGTCTGACTGCTCGGCAACATCACGAAGATCGAGAGGACGGCCGTTAAACAATACAGTAACAATGGGTTTCCCGATCCTTCTTATTGCAGCGAGCAATTCGCGCTGAACCTCAGGCAGCCTGATGTCGCTCCGGCTGCCAGCTTCCCCGCTCATATCCGACTTCTCACCAAGTGCAAGAACAAGAACGTCCGCATGAGCCGCTATGTCGAGTGCCTCCTGCAGTTCCTCGTGTGTTCCGGTCTCAACGCCACAGCCTTTTGCAACGGATAACTTGTCTGATGTCAGCCTGCCCTTTAGGCCGTCATACAGTTGAACCGCTACTTCTCTTGAACCCTTCCACGACCATGGTCCAAGAATATCCCCGCTTTGTGCAAAAGGGCCGATAAGTGCAACCTTCTTGCCGGATTGAAGGGGCAGAACATTGTTATTTTTTAAAAGAACACAAGACTTGGCTGCAAGCTTTTTCGCCACCGCTCTGTGCGGCTCACTCATAATTACTTCGTGCTCTCCATGTTCATCTGTTCCGCGATGTGGATTTTCAAACAGTCCCAGTTTTTTCTTTAATGCGAGAATGCGGAGGACAGCTTCATCGAGAAGTTCTTCTGATACCTCATTGTTTACAATAAGCTCCTTTAAATGATTGACATAGCATACGGTCATCATTTCAATATCCACGCCGGCAGCAAACGCCTTAGCCGCTGCCTCCCTTTCATCCGCAGCCACCCCATGAGGGATCAGTTCTTTCACCGCACCCCAGTCTGAAATCAAGATGCCGTCGAAACCCCATTCCGTTCTCAATAGTTCACGCATCAGCTTTTTATTTCCGGAGGCCGGAATACCCTCCACTGTGTTGAAAGCAGTCATAACCATCTCACAGCCCTCGTCTAACGCCGCTTTATAAGCCGGCAAGTACATTTCCCTCAGCTGACGCTCAGACATGTCCACCGTATTGTAGTCACGACCTCCTTCTGCCGCTCCATATGCAGCAAAATGCTTTACACAAGCAGCCACCCTGTTGGTGTCAGAGGTTAAGTCTTTTCCTTGAAAACCGCGTACGAAGGCTCTTGCAAATTCACTGTTTAAGTAAGGATCTTCGCCGGTAGATTCCATTACTCTCCCCCACCGAGGGTCACGTACAAGGTCCACCATTGGAGCAAACGTGACATGAACACCTGAAACAGAGGCTTCATAGGCGGCAATCTCCGCACTTCTTTCTGCCAGTTTCAAATCCCATGAGCAGCCAATAGCGAGCGGCACGGGAAAAATGGTCTTAAACCCGTGAACGATATCAGCCATGATCAACAGAGGAATGCCTAGCCGGTTTGATTTCAGATGTGCTTCCTGTATTGCCCGTACTTCTTTCGCACCGGATGCCCCAAGAACCGATCCGCAGTTTCTGACCGTATCCTTTGTCACGCCCATTTCTGCCATCGGTCCAGTAATCTCCCCCTGTTCGTTTGATCCTTCAAAAAAAGGGGTAGCCAACTGCATGAGCTGGGCCACCTTCTCATCAAGTGTCATTTCCTTTAAAAGAGAATGCAGCGTCTGGTCTTGCATTTCAACTCCTCCAATCGGTTCAAATAAACGTGCTAGTTTAATGGTTTCATAGCAATTACGTAGAAACGTTTCGATTTATATTCAAGGAGCATTATAAAGGGTGCCAGAACTCATCGTCAATGTGGGGATTGAAACGTTTCACTTGTTGATTTTCCTGAATCCCTTGATGCTGAAGGGATCACCAGGCATCAATAGTTAGAAAATTTATTTTTTTATAAAAAGTTTTTGAAAATTGTGTTGTAAACGATTACACTATGAATTATAATAGCCCTGTCGAAACGTTTCAATAAAAATTGCAAATTCGAATAACACTATATTTTTTTTACAAAAAATAGAAACGTTTCACCAAAAGGTATGGTTTACTGGTAGAGAAGTCAAATGAGGAAAGACAAAAAAAATTGATCCATGTACAGGGGGAACGAATATGAAAAACTGGTTACCTAAACTTAACAAAAAACTAGTTGTAGGATCGTTGGCAGGAGCTTTGCTCGTATCAGGGGCACTCACAGGCTGTTCATCCGGTTCATCCAGCGGCGGTAAGACGGTGATCAACGTATGGGGTATGGGAGAAGAAGCCAAATCCCTTCCGAAGATCGCAGAAGCATTCGAAAAAGAAAACCCGAAAATTGATGTAAAGGTCCAGGCTATTCCTTGGGAAACGGCTCACGACAAATTGCTTACAGCTGTTGCTGCAAAAAAAGGTCCGGATGTTTTGCAAATGGGGACCACATGGATTCCTGAATTCGGCTCTGCAAAAGCCCTGATGGATTTAAAGCCCTATGTCAAAAAGTATCCTGAACTTGATCCATCCAATTATTACGAAGGTTCTATTGAAACGACCAAATATAAAAACCAAACAGTCGGTGTTCCTTGGTATATTGATACCCGTGTCCTCTTCTACCGAACGGATCTATTAAAGAAGGCCGGCTTCAGTGAAGCTCCAAAAACGTGGGAAGAGCTCAGTGCTGCTGCTAAAAAGCTGTCAGAGCGGGGCAAGAATAAGTATGGCATCAGCCTTGATGTGAAAGAACAGAGCTTAGGCTTTATGTTCGCCCGGCAAAACGGGGCACAATTGATCGATGCCCAAGGGAAACCACATTTTAACGATCCGAAGTTCGTTGAAGCCGTCGATTACTTAAACAGCTTCTTTAAAAACGGTTCTGCGCCAAAAGATGCAGGGATTGATATCGTGCAAGGATTTCGTGGAGATGGGATTCTGCCGATGTTCATCAGCGGGCCTTGGATGGTTAAGCTTATAAATGATCAAGCTCCGGATTTGAAAGGGAAATGGGCAACGGCCGTTCTTCCTAAAAAGGAGAACAATCTATCCGCACTCGGCGGCTCTAACCTTTCTGTCTTCCAATATACAAAACATAAAGATGCTTCTCTGAAGTTCTTGGCATTTATGAACAAGCCTGAAACCCAGCTGAAGTGGATGAAAATGACGAACTCCCTTCCTTCTGCCAAAAAAGCATGGGAAGACCCTTCATTAAAAGAAAACAAATTTTACACCACCTTTGGCGAGCAAATGAAGGGTTCTAAGCCAATGCCGGTTATCAAGCAATGGGAGCCGATCGCGCAAGAATACTTAAGCAGCTTCGAAAAAATTTATCGCGGGCAGACCACACCGAAAAAAGAAATGAACGTGTTCAATAAAAAAGCAGAAGATCTATTAAGTAAATAAAGGAAAACTATGATAACTAGCAGAGCATTCTGCTAGTTATCCCTTTACTATTTAAATTAGATTGCTTGCGCAGAAAGGAGCGAAACATGAAAGCCATTAACACTAAAACACCTTACCTCTTTATCGCACCGGCTCTCCTTCTTTTAGGCCTCTTCTCACTGTTTCCAATCGTCGTTGCATTAGTCATCAGTTTTACGGATATCAGCCTGGAAGGTTTGGGCGACTGGTCGATGATTCACTTCGTTGGCTTGGATAATTACGCTCAAGTATTTAAAGATCCGATCTTTATGAAGTCCTTATTTAATACTATTTTTTATGTCGTCATCGGCGTTCCTTTGGTTATTGTGTGCTCCCTTGCCATTGCCTTGTTGATTAACTTCGGCAAGTCACGGATATTCCGGGCATTCCGGGTAATCTTTTATATGCCATCCATTACCAACGTCGTCGCAGTAGCCGTCGTATGGAGCTACCTTTACAATCCGCAGCTTGGACTCTTTAATTATGTTTTGAACTGGCTTCACCTTCCTTCCGTTCCATGGCTCACTGATCCGACGATGTCGAAAGTTTCGCTGATTGCCCTCGCGGTCTGGAGAGGGATCGGTGTAAACATGATCATCTTTTTAGCTGCGCTCCAAGGGATACCAAAAACGTATTATGAAGCGGCGCAGCTTGACGGAGCAACCAATTGGAAACAGCTGACGAAGATTACATTGCCGCTCCTGCGCTATGCGATCTTTTTCGTTTCCATCACCACCATGATCGGCTGGCTCCAATTTTTTGAAGAGCCACTCGTCATGACAAAAGGCGGCCCACTGGACAGTACTACTTCCGTCGCTCTGTTTATTTACAAAAATGGCTTCCAGCTCAGTAACTTCGGATATGCCGCTGCCGGTTCGTTTGTTTTATTTATCGCAATCATCATTATCACTCTGCTTCAATTCCGTTTGCAGAAAAAGGAGGTGGATTATTAAGATGGGGAACTTAGAGATGAATTCGATAAAAGCTAAACCCAAAGTAAACGCGTCCGTCAAAGCACGAAAAACGGCAAGCCTGCAGCAATGGACCACGGGCATCATATTAGCTCTTGGTGGTTTTCTCGTCTCTATTCCATTTATTTGGATGATTCTATCCGCGTTCAAACCAGAAATGGAGGTCATGCAGATCCCACCTACGTTCATCCCCAATGAATTTACGCTGGAAAATTTTACGAACCTGTTTGAAAACATGAACTTTACGGTATATTTGCGCAACACAATCATAGTGGTGCTCTGTTCATTTGTCGGCTTATTTCTTAACGCCATGGCTGGGTATGCGTTTGCGAAATACCAGTTCAAAGGACGGGAAAAATTGTTTTACCTTGTTCTCGCTACGATGATGATCCCAGGGCAAGTTACGATGATTCCAGTGTACTTGATCTTGAACCAGCTTCATCTGACCAATACAATGGCAGGGATTGTTTTACCGGGGCTAGTTGGCGCTTTCAGCATTTTTTTGTTCCGACAGTTCATGTCTACCATTCCTGACGAACTACTTGAAGCCGCACGTTTAGACGGAGCGAGTGAATTTCGGGTATTCGCCCAGATCATCCTTCCAATCTCAAAGCCTATCCTTGCTGTTCAGGGCATCCTGACGTTCATCGCAGGCTGGAACAGCTTCCTCTGGCCGTTGATTATCGCCAATGATGAGAAACTGTATACCCTTTCCGTCGGTCTCTCACTGTTGAAGGGACAATACGGAGGGAACTTCGCCCTGCAGATGGCGGGCTCTACTTTTATGGTCGTGCCGATTGTGATCATTTTCATGCTGTTCCAGAAGCACATTATTGAGGGTTATACCATTTCCGGGATGAAGTAGACCATGCACGCAGACTTTTCATCGTCTGTGTGTTTTTTGTTGCTCTATAAAAAAAGAACGGTATTCCCACCAAGGGAATCCGTTCATCATTCATTGAATCATTGGATAGAAAACTTTTCGTTTCTCAGCAAGTCTACCGGTTTTTTCGCAATAGGATCGTGATGGAAGTAATTGCGGATGACATCTTTCTTCACATGGTTCGCAATCGATACGATAATCATCCCCTGATCCAGTGCAAGGTAAGCTTTGGTCACTTCCCCGCTCTTTACATTGACGGAATCAAAGAATCCATATTTCCCGTAAGCGTGCAATTTTCTCAACTCATCAAGATTTTTATGGACGGCTGCAGGCGCATAGTCGAGTGCAAGAAATGAAGCATGAGCCGTTACCGTTCCATCATCTTTATATCCTGAAGTCCCAAGCGGTGTTGCCGCGAATTCACTATATCCTTCAGGAGTGGCAGCAGGAGAGAATCCCCACGCCGGATAACCCTTCTCCTTGGCGAAAGCCATTTGCATATGAACGTGCCGTGCGTTATTTAGCCCGAGAGCATCTTTGCCGTATTTTTTCTCGTTCAGCACGAGGCCTGGCATAAGTCCCTCAAACATGCTTCCTCCCCAACTCGGTACATACTTCACACTATTATACTCATAGTGACCTTCAAAAACAGAGACACCGTCATATACTTCTGTTGGGCCCATTGGAATTTGTGACTGCCAATCCCATTCCGGAGGCAATGTTCTGAACATTTTCCACCAGTGCTCTTTCGGTACATCTCCTTTTCCAATCGCGATATAGCTGCCCAGCCTTGGCTCGGTATAGAACATTCCATAATGGTGGTCTGTCAGTTTACCGGTTACGACGTCATAACCGCCGCGGAACTGTCCGACTTCCGGATCGTAAAGTGTGGTGTAATTCATGGCGTTCACGAGCTTGCTCGTTAGCGGATAAAGCTCATTGTACGCTTGGCCAGCCGTCATCAATCCTGCCGTCAGCCAGCCATTATCTACCTGTGAAATAAATTGGCCCCAATCGGTTTTAAGAGAACCGTCCGTGTTGTACCAATTGTAAAATAATCCGTTCCACTTCTTTAAACCATCCAGTGTATGCAGGGTGGTCCGGATTCGCTGAACGGCTTCCTTTCGCGTAATAAACCCCAATTCCTGTGCTGAGATGGTACTTAAGAGATACATGGAAATATTGGTTGGTGAGGTATGCTTGGCTTCTTCTGCTTTACCGTCTGGAAACCGCATCGCATCACTCGTTAACCCTGTTTTTGGATCGGTATAATCCACAAAATAAGAGTAAGAACTTTTTGCGATCGCTTTCAAATCATTTTTGAATGCAGCCTGGTTAAGGGTAGACGCCTGTGCCGGTGCGGATATGCACACTGTAAAAAGAACGCAAATTACTGCCATCATTAATTTCATCAGCCCGTTCATTTTTTCTCCCTTCAATAATTTTATCGAAACGTTTCACCAACATTTTACCATCCCGCATTTTTAAGGTAAACCCGTTTTCTGAATCTTTCGTCTGTTTAGACAAAAACAGGTCCTTTGGCGCCTGACAAAGGTTCTACTGATAAGCGAATGAAAGGCTTGGACCATGTACAGGCCGAAATTGGCAACTTCATGTGATGAGAAAGTACAATAGAGCTGAAAAGCAATTACGGTTGGAAAGGACAGACACTAAGTACATAGCCACTGCAGAAATTCAGCTGACTTATGCTGACACTGATATGATGGGCATCATCTACCATGGAAATTATGTTAAGTTTCTTGAACTGGGACGTTCTGCACTCATTGCAGAGGCTGGTTTTAATTATCTTGAAATGGAACAGCTCGGTTACTATGCCCCTGTGTATAACCTGGAGATTACGTATAAAAAACCCATTCGTTTTGGAGAAAGAGTATTCGTAAAGACTTGGATAGAAGAAAATAAACGTTCTAGAACCGTTTATGGATTTGAAATTGTAAAAGGAATCGAGAACGTAGAAACATGTGCCATAGGGACAACCACCCATATCGTAGTTCACGGAAAAAACTTCAGACCCGTTCCCTTCAATAAAGCGTTTCCTGAATGGTTTCAAAAATACGAAGAAATCAAAAAGCGATAAGACTAAAAATGTAACGGAAGGCCTTATAGGGCCTTCCGTTTTTCTTCTTATTTGAGCTGCCACCATCGTTTTTTGGAAGCTTCAACAAGCTGTGCAATCGCCTCTTTTGCTTCAGAGATCTGTTCCTTAATCGAAACCAGTTCTTCCTTAAGCTCACTGTTTTGATGAGTGAGCTCTTGGAGCTGACGTGAAAGCCACTCCATCTCACTGTTTTGCTGATCATCATCTGTGAGAGAATCGGCGGCTTGAGCAAATCCCAAATTTCCAAGCAGTCCATCCTCTTTTAATAAGTTTGCCGCCATCATCATCATGCCGTTAAGGTCAATGGTATCATCATCCTTGGCCAGAATACTTCCAGCCAAATTCATAATGCCATTAACATCCAATGCTTCGGTGCTGCTAACCTCTTCACTCTCTTGTTCTTGAATGTCTTTTTTTTCAGTCATGCCGTTCGCTCCCCCTGTTTGCATCTTAGGCAAATATCCATAAACATCGTATGCACCACAGAGGAAATTTGTTAAAAAAATATCAATACTCTTGGATGGTGCCCACCTGTTGTAAGAAAGGAGATGGAGTTTGTACCATGCTGTATACCAAATCCATAAGCTCAGGAACGAAATGAACATCGCCTCGCTCCCACTGTTCATTCCATACTATCAGATTTTCCCGAATGTATTGAATTTGTTCCTGTTTTTCTTCGTGCAGCAAACTCAATGACATGTAATAGGACATTAATATGATTGACTGACAACAGATCGGTCCTGTAGCATTCCTTAATGGCATCGTCTGCCGCGTCTTTGAGGATGTGAGCAACGTCTGTTGGATCGGGCTTATTGGGTTCAAATGTTAGGATGTGTTTCATGCTGATCCCTCAGCGTCTGAATTTTTTGAGGATTTCTCCTATGCGCCATATGTTAGACGTTAATAAAGTCAGTCCTGCTATTTCTTTTCTTATTTTTTCAAAGTTTTCCGATTGCTTTATGGCATTTAAAAGAAAATCATAGGGAAATGCGGCAGTATTTTTTTTAACGTACAGAATTGCAAATAAAAATCTCCGGACGCATGAGCTCCGGAGATTTTTAACATAAGGGGATCTAGTTTCTATGCTGATTAAGCACCAATGGCTTTAATCGCATCCCGGATAATTGCTTGCTGCTCTGGCGTACCGAGAAGTACCGCTACGAGCAATGCAACCAAAAGGAGTAATGCAAGCACGATGGCGACTAGATTAATAGACATTCCCTCAGCTCCTTTAAAAAAAGGATATAAGGGGACCCTTATGAAACTAGTATATGCCCTTTCTAGTAAACCTTTTTGTGCAGCTGTCCCTATCAGCTAAAAAGAGGTTGTCCGGCTTGACGAATTTCACAGTTAGGGCGAAGCTATAAGTATACTTATAGTTGTTGTTGGAGGGATTAATTATGGGTAAACCATCGCTTGAAGACGTCATTCAGCTATACCGGGAATTGATCGAAGCGTGGAACAAACGAAACAGCGTCGGTATGTCGGAGCTCTTTTTAGACGGCGGGGAGATGATAGGCTACGACGGCAGCCAGATCAACGGCAAGAAAGAGATTTTTTCTCACCTTGAACCGATCTTCGCGAACCACCCCACCGCAGCTTATGTCTACAAAGTGAAAAGCATCAAGCTGTTAAGCAATGAGACGGCTCTTTTACGGGCGATCGCAGGAATGGTGCCGGACGGGAAAGACGAGCTGAATCCTGCCCTCAATGCTCACCAGACCCTCCTTGCCCTTAAAACAAATGGAACGTGGAGAATAGAACTCTTTCAAAATACACCTGCCCAATTCCATGGCCGTCCGGATCTTGTTCAGCGAATGACGGATGAATTGAGGAAGCAGCTATTTGAATGAGCCGGCTTAAAACCCGCAGATGTGTCCTTGTTCCGATTGAACCGTCAGATTTTATAACCGAAACAAGGAGTACCATTCAAGAAGGGTACTCCTTTTACTTTATATGGGCTTAAACCAAAGCTCCCTGTCATCCTCAGGGTCTCCATTGTAATTAACAAGGATTTCTTCGCCTTCCCGAATGTCTTTATAAGCATAAAAATCAATGATTAATTCTTTCTTTTTGAGTTTATACCTGGCGTTTGGCGTATAAGAATGGTTAAACAGCGATCCGTATCCAAGCGCTATCGCGTAACCATCATTCCAGTTAAAGACATAATCCGCCAATACCGTTTTTATCATATATTTGCACTCTTCCTTCGGGCTTGCTATAACGGGAGCACGATGAATCAGCTCTCCTTTTTTTATGTTCCGGGTGGCGAAAATTCCCCGGCCAAACCTTGATTTCCTCACTTCAAACAATGTAAACAAAACCTTTCCTTCATTGATTGTTTTGTTCATTATATTCAAAGCGAAAAAGCCCGGTACGGGACAAAACAAAAAGGGCTGGATATATAAGATGGCTTTTTTATTCAGGAGGGACGGCGAAAAATCTTGAACGGTTCCAGCTCGGAATCAGCAGGAAAGAGCGGAGTGAACTTGGGATCATTTTGCATTAACTCAGAAACGGTTACACATTTGAATCCCCTTTTCTTCAGCTCAGGCAGCACGATATTTAATGCATCTATGGTCTGCCTTCGATTACCGCCTGAATCATGCAGCAGGATGATATCTCCATTATGGACATTCGATAGTATATGGTTCGAAATGTAGCCGGCTCCCGGATTACTCCAGTCTTTTGGATCCTGATGCCACGACCAGAGAATGATTTTATACCCTTTTTTACTGGAATAGTTAATAATTCTTTTATTCAGTGTTCCGCCTGGTGGCCGAAACAGCTTCACTTCCGTATGCTGAACCTTTTGTATCATCTGTTCCGTTTTCGGCTTCCCGCACACACACAGTGTTCTGTCCCTTTCAAGAACCTTCGTATGTACTTTGCCGTACTCATCGTAGAAAGGCAGTAATGCCATGGTGTCTGTATTGATCTCATACTGTTTTTTTGAAACCATCACCTCATTTGTCATTAACCGCTTACCCCTCTCAATTTGAAAGATCCCCAGCCCCCTGGGTTAATCTAAAACGGCATCCTATCTCACTCACATTCCTCCTTTCTGTGAACGAACAGGGTTCACAACTTAATTATACCAAAAATTCCGAAATTTTCTACAGTATTTTACAAAATCATCCTTTTATCTGTGATAAAAGACTCATTTCGACACAAAAAAAGTGTCTGTTTCAATTTTTTCAGAATAAATTCCTTCACTTCCAGTCCTTAATCTTGCTGAAACAATGCAGCATATCCCGGCCTCCTCCTTTTTATATGCCTTTATCCGTTATTTCTGTTCCATGGTCTCCGCTTTTTTTATTCGGTCCCACTGCTTTCTCGCATCTTCTTTTAACTTTTGGTTCGTACTGCTGTTCAGATCCTGAGCTGTTGCTCTCACCAATCGCTTTCCCTGAAAGTCCATAAATTGAATGATAATTTCATTAGTAACCGCCATCCTTTCCTTATACATAAAATGATAGCGAATGTGCTCATCCAAATTTACCACCCCTAATGATCGAACATTTGTTCCCATTATAAAATGACACTCTGCCCTTTACAATGTATTTTTAATTTATAGTACAATTTCTACATATTGGATATAAATGGTATAATTACAATTCATATGACCGTCCTCTTCTCATTAATTCAAAAACAGGAGGGTGATCTGATGAAAAAGTTTTCATATTGCGGCCTAATAAAACAGGGAGACTCAGAACCGAGTCTCCCTCTTTCATTGGCTGGCAAACAGAAGCACTAAAAATTATATTGATCAATATTGTCTTTTGTAAAAATCACACGTTCAGGCAACAGGATGATGCCGCTGTCTTTAGCGGTATAATCGTACCCCTGAACGGTATTCGGCTCAATTTTTACTTTCCCGATTCCAGGTACATCAAACGAGTCGCCAACTTTTAGATTTTTTCCTTTGACCGTCATCAGATAGGAAACGTAGGCAGCGAGTGCTCCCTGCTGTTTGACATCCCATAAGCCAAATTGTTTTACCGTACCTCGTTTAACAAAATCCCGCATGACATTTGGTGTTGAGAATCCCGTTACCGTTACCTTTCCGGATTTTTTCAGATTTTCAGCGGCTTGTGCCATGGCCGGCAGAGCCGTCGCATCCGGACAGATGACCGCATCTACATCAGGATAGGTTTTCAAGATCCCTTCACCCACGGATAATGATTTTTGGGCATTATTCTCACCATACTGGGTGGTAACTATTTTCCATCCTGGATATTTTTTTGCGATGATGTCTTTTGCTTCCTTGACCCATTGATTTTGATCCGTAACCGTCGGGCTGGAATAGAAAAAAGCTACTTTGCCTTTATCTCCGATCTGAGAAGCCGTCATATCAATGAGAAGCTGCCCAAGCTGCTGAGGAGTACCCTGGTTAATATAGAACGAACGGTCCTTTGGATTCACATCTGAATCCCAGGTCAGCACTTTAACTCCTTTTTGCCTAGCACGCTTCAATGTTTGAGAGAGGCCGTCAACAGAGGTGGAAGATACCATGATCGCATCATACCCCTGGTTCACAAAACTGTTAATGTACTTGACTTGCCCGGAAACTGTAGCTTCTGAGGGGCCGTCATATTTCAGTTTAACACCGAGTTTGTCAGCCATTTCCTTTGCCCCTTCACCACCAGAAGTGAAGAACCCCACTCCAGTCAGCTTTGGTATGAACGCAAGCTTCACATCCTTGGCCTCCTTGGCCTTTTGTTTGGTGTCACCGCTGCTGCAGGCTGCCATCAAAGAGATCATTAGTGCAAAAATAAGGAACAAGGATAAGGCACTTCTTCTTTTCATCTCATTTCCCCCTTAGTACGTAAGATCAGAAGAATTCGATTTCCTTTGCCTAAACCATTGCATGACTTTCTGAAATGAACTTTGCCTTGCCATGACTGACAAGATGAGCATCGCTCCAATGACAATACTCGCCTGTTCACTCGTCAGACCGATCGCTTGAAGGCCATACTGCATAAAACCGATGACAATACTGGCCAGCACTGTACCTGCGATCGATCCTCTGCCGCCGATAATGCTCGTTCCTCCCAGAACCACTGCAGTAATAACAGGCAATACAGCTTCAGAACCTAGATCTGCACGTGCTGAACTGAAGTAAGATGTGAGCAGTATGCCGCTTAAACCACCTCCCAATCCGGATAAGATATACGTGCTTAGCGATATCCATTTGATGCGCAAGCCGCTATATAAGGCAGCCTTGCTGTTAATACCGACAAGATAGACACTTCTTCCATATTTCATAAAGTGGAGCAAAGTACAAAAAACAGCAGTCATAACGATCAAGAACCAAACCGGGTTAGGAACTCCGAGGAAGCTTCCATTGCCAAGCTGCACGAACGCATCCGGAAACCCGCTGATTCCTTCATAGCCGGATGCCTTGGATCCCCCGGAAATAACAAGTGCTAATCCAGAAAAAAGAAACATACTCCCTAATGTCACCACAAGCGGCTGTACTCTGCTGTACAAAATGATCAGGCCATTGAACAAGCCGGCAGCCAGCCCGCAGAAGATCGCAATGATTACAGCCAGCCAAACATTCACTCCATGTGACCAAGAGACTCCCAGAATGATTGAGCAAAGACCCATGATCGAACCGATGGAAACATCAATTCCTCCTGAGATAATGACAAGTGTCATGGGAATAGCCGCTATGCTGATAAACATAAAATCGTTCATACTGAACAGAAGGTTATTCACATGAAGAAATCCCGGACTAATCCATCCAAAAATGGCAATTTCAACAATGAATAGAAGCAGCAGAAAGAACTCCCATCTATAGAACCACTTTATCTTCATATCCGTCCTCTCCTGACTTCGGTAGTTTAGAACGGTTCATATCTTCCTGTTCCTGCTTTTTCTTTTTTCCGTTTCCTTTCAGCCAAAGCTGAAACCGGCTGTCACCTGTCACGATTAAAAGAAGAAGAAATCCCGATATGGCATTATTCCAGTAAGCCGGAACCTTTAAAAAGACTAAAGAATGATTGATCACCTCAAGAAAGATGGCTCCCAGCGCTGCACCAAATAAAGAACCCTGGCCTCCTGACAGACTTACACCGCCAAGAACGGCTGCAGCAATGACCTGTAATTCAATTCCTGAACCTGTTTGATTCGGTACAAAACCGATATTCATGACAAACAGACAAGCAGCAATCGAGGCCGACAGACCCGAAAAAGTAAAGGCAAGCACTGTAATAAAGCGGACAGGAAGCCCGATCAGCCTTGCTCCTGCCTCATTATCTCCTACAGCATAAAAGTAACGGCCCACCGAAAATCTTGAGAGAAAGATAAAGGCCAATACAGCCGCAATCACCCCGATCCAAACTGGAAGCTGGATGCCTAGAAAAGCGGCCGCCGACAGTTCTTTAAAATAGTGCGGGATGTCCTCGATCCATTTTCCCTCTGTATAAAACAGCATATATCCCCTTACAATCCCGAGAGTCCCCAGTGTCATTATGATAGATGGGATGCGAAAGAAAGAAACACCCAATCCATTGGCCGCCCCAATGCATGAACCGATAACCAATGCTGCACCTACAGCAAGATATCCTGACACCCCATGAGAAAGCAACATTCCGCAGACAGCTGCAGAAAGACCCATTGTTGATCCGACGGATACGTCAATATTCGCTGTTAATAAAACAAAGGATTGCCCAACCGCTAAAACGAGCAGGATCATGCTGGATTTTAAAATCAAACCGAGAGAATCCCCGCTTGTGAATGCAGGATTAACGATCCCAATACAGCCCACAAATAAAAAAATGAACAAAAGGATAGACGCCTCTCTAATTTGCAACAGCCTCGAAAGAACCTTCATGGAGCAGTTACCTCCTCTTCTACACCGAAGGAAGCACTCGTGATTTGATCAAGTGTAATGGCATCGTTCTCCAGTTTTTTGACGAGCTTTCCTTCGTGCATAACCCAAACATGGTCACTCAAGGCCATTATTTCTTCAGGATCAGAGGAAATAAGTACGATGCTGATTCCTTTTTTCTTCAGCTCTGAAATTAATTCATAGATATCCATCCGTGCACTCGCATCGATCCCTCTAGTAGGCTCATCAAACAGAATGACTTTTGGATCGGCAGCGAGAAATTTCCCTAACACAATTTTTTGCTGATTTCCTCCTGATAAAGACTCGGCAGACTGGCAGCTATTTAACGCCCTGATACTAAGCTGTCTGAGGTACTGTTCCGCTATCTTTTGTTCTTGCTTAAACGGAAGGAACCATCCTTTCCCTTTATGCAGTATGGCTGAGGTTAAATTCCCTTTTAGCGAAGCAATCGAAAATACGCCATGCGCACTCCGATCTTCCGGTATATAAACGAGGCCTCTGTCGATTCGCTCTCTGACAGATAAAGTGGATATATCTTCCCCGTCGAGAAAAACTTCTCCTGAAACACACTGTGATATGCCAAAAATCGCTTCGGCGAGTTCAGTCCTCCCTGCCCCGACAATTCCGGCAATCCCTGCCACTTCACCCCTGAACACATTGAACGACACAGACCGAAACCGCTTTCCAAAAAGGGTTTTAACAGTTAAAATTGGAGTTTTGTCCTCTGTCTTTTCCTCCTGTTTACAATAATCTACTGACATTGTTGAACCAAACGTTTTCCCTTCTGGCATCAGGTTCTGAATCAGCTTTTCATAGGAAAAATGAGAAACGGGGCCTGAAGCACTGATCACTCCGTCGCGCAAAACGGAAATATGATGAGCAAGCTCAAAGATTTCCGAAAAGCGGTGTGTAATATATACAATTCCTTTTCCGCTATGTGCCAGCTGTTTGACGATTTTAAAAAGGCTCGAAATTTCATGGTGGGTTAGTGTCGAGGTTGGCTCATCCAAGATCAGCAACTCAGCATCACGCATTAGCCCCCTCAGTAATTCCACCAGCTGCTGCTCGGCAATGGACAGGCTGGAAGCCAAACGAGAAAGATCCAAATTCCATCCTAGTGTAGAATTTAGTTCTCTCATCTTTTGTTTCAACACTTTCTTCGTCTGTTTGAGGCCAATCGAAATGTTTTCCTCCACGGTCATATTCGGAAAGATTAATGGCTCTTGCGGAACGAGGTAAACACCTTTCTTATGTGCCTCTCCAGGAGAGTTAAACTGCACCGGCTCCCCTTTCATAAACAATTGCCCGGAGTCTGCCCGATAAAGCCCCGTAATAATTTTCATTAACGTAGATTTACCTGCTCCATTGCCTCCTATCAAAGCATGAATTTGGCCGGATAATACATTCATGTCCACGCCTTTTAACACGAGATTCTCAGAAAATTGCTTTTTGATCTCCGACATTTGTAACAGGGATTCCTTACCCATTGAATTCACCTGCCTTCCAATCAAACAATTTTTATACCCTTTAGTTTTTGTTCGAAAAGAAAAGTTGTATTTGTAGCATTTTATCTTACTGAATGATTCCTTAGAACCAATTTTCCATGCATTGAAGGCGGTCATAATCATTTTTGGCAGAACATATGTTGAAGCAACGGTCATATGTGGAAAGGATGGAACACATGAAAAGATCCACTTATGAGGAGAACTTGGTTGTAAAAGTTGCTTGGCACTACTATAAAAACAACCTGACACAAAATGAAATTGCGGATCTGCTCGATCTTTCCCGAAACAAGATCGTCCGTATGCTGGAAAAAGCCCGGTCTGACGGAATTGTCCAATTTCATATTCGGGGAAGTGAAACCAACTGTTTGAGTACCGAAAGAGAGTTTATCACAACTTTCGGGCTCTCCGATGCCTTCATCATTCCAACTCCAGCATCCAGCTTATCAGACTCCTTGGCAAAAGCTGCTGCTCAATACCTTGAGAGTATATTGACTTCCGAACAGCTTCTCGGGATTGGGTGGGGGGAAGCCGTTACACGGACACTGCAGCACCTGACACTTGATCCCGCTGCCAATGTATCCATTGTTACGCTGACTGGAGGAGTGAACTATTATTTTCAAAAGAAAAATTACTCTCTTGATGGGTGGCTGAGCAAGTTTCAAGGCCGATTCCACATCATTCCTGCACCGTTTCTTGCCTCGTCACAACAAATGGCATCAAGTATTCTTTCCGAGCCTTCTGTGGGCGACATCCTCGAGCTCGCCGATGTATCCTCTGTCATACTCGTCGGAATTGGCGGATTGTCACCCGATGCCACCATTATTAAAGAGGAAAAAATGACCTTAAAAGAAATGACCACGATCAAAAAACAGAATGGAGTCGGCGATATCCTCGGCCAATTTTATAATGCAGCCGGTGAGCTTCTTACCCTCCCACACCACGATCGGTTGATTGGAATACCTATCTCTAAGCTAAAAGGATTGAAAAATGTAATCGGAGTCGCAGGAGGACAGACGAAGATCGATGCCATTTACGGAGCTTTGAAAGGGGGATACGTTCAAACGCTGATCACCGATGAAGAAAGTGCGATTCGATTAATGAAGAAGGAGGCGACAAAAAAAGAATGGATGCCATCCTAGCACTAGATGCTGGAACAGGAAGTATTCGTGCAGTTGTATTCGATACGAAAGGCAAACAACTGGCAATGTCACAGCAGGAATGGGATCATCCAGCAGATCCGCGCTTTCCCGGCTCCATGAACTTTGATGTAACCGAGAACTGGAGAGTAACGGCCGAATGCATCCGGGCGGCCATACAGGAATCCGGGATATCACCTTCATGCATCAAAGCAATCAGTGCAACAAGCATGCGGGAAGGTTTTGTTCTGTATAACAAGGAAGGTAAAGAGATTTGGGCGTGTGCCAATGTGGACTCTCGAGCTTCAGAAGAAGTTTCAGACTTAAAACAGCTGCGTCCGTTTCTTGAAGAGGACCTGTACAGCCTTTCCGGCCAAACCTTTGCGCTGGGAGCATTGCCTCGTCTTTTATGGATCAAAAAAAATCAGCCTGAGATCTATAAGGAAACAGCTACTATCACGATGCTGAACGATTGGCTCCTTTATAAACTTTGTGGAAAATTGCAAGCCGATCCTTCCAACGGCTGCACAACCGGCATTTTTAATATAAAAAAACGGTGTTGGGATGAGCAGATTACCAGGGAATGCCAAATAAAAGGCAATCTTTTTCCTCCTGTCCATGAAGCGGGGACTTTACTTGGCCACGTTACACCAGGAACAGCAAAGATCACCGGATTGACTGAAGGTACAGCAGTATTTTCAGGAGGTGGTGATGCTCAACTTGCCTCCGTCGGTGTCGGACTAGTGAAGGAAGGGCAGACCCTTGTTTCAGGAGGAAGTTTCTGGCAGCAAGAAGTCAATGTGGCTCTGCCTGTCCCCCATCCTGAGCAGCGTATACGAATCAATTGTCATGTATTGTCACACCTATGGCAGTATGAAACCATTGTCTTCTTCCCAGGCCTCGTCATGCGCTGGTTTCGGGACGCCTTTTGTACAGAAGAAAAGAAACTTGCAAAAGAGCTAGGCAGAGATCCCTATGAATTGCTGGAAGAACAGGCAGCCGAAGTTCCGGTCGGTTCTTATGGCATCACGCCTATTTTCTCGGATGTAATGAATTTTATTTCCTGGCGGCATGCCTCTCCTTCTTTTACGAATCTTTCCCTCGATCCAGAACGGTGCGGCAAAAAAGAGTTATTCCGGGCGATTGAAGAAAATGCAGCCCTTGTGACACTGGGAAATTTAAAAATGATACAGGGACACACCGGTTACTATCCTGATGAAGTCATTTTTGCCGGAGGCGCCTCTAAAGGCAAGCTATGGTGCCAAATTCTTTCCGACGTACTCGGAATCAGGGTGAAGGTTCCGCTTGTGAAAGAAGCGGCTGCCCTCGGAACAGCGATCGTTGCTGGCTATGGAGCGGGCATCTACTCTACTATTGAAAAAGCAGCCCTTGAGATCGTCCAATGGGAGAACATCTATGAATCGAATAAAGAAAATCATGCTCTCTATGCGGAGATTTTTGAGAAATGGCAGGCCATCTACAAGGAACATCTGTCACTCTCTGACCGGGGACTGACCAAACATATGTGGAAAGCACCTGGTTCTGTTTGACAGCTCATAAATGCAGATGAAAAAGGGGTGGGTGTTTTGCAGAAAGTGAATGAGTCAGAAAACGATTTTCGCTTTGGAGATCACGGTCCTAAATATTTAACGAAAGGGCCTAACGTAGACCTGGGCGTCGTTGTCCTGAAGCCCGGCCAGGATTTCCCGAACCACTATCATACAACGTGTGAAGAAATTTTTTATGTACTAGAGGGATCTATTGATTTTTATATTGACGGCGTCCGGTTTCCAGCTAAGCCCGGCGATATGCTTCAAGTCCGGCCAAACGAAGCACACTACCTCATCAATCAATCGAGTGAAAACTTTAAAGCGGTTTTCATTAAATCACCGCATATACAAGACAAAGATTCTGTTGTTGTCGACAATCCAGATCTTGAGAAGGAGTGATCCTATGAGTTGGGGATTAAAAAACCGAATGAATCAAATACTGCCTGAAGGAAAAGCAGTTATGCTTGCCATTGATCACGGCTATTTTCTCGGTCCTATTCACGGACTCGAGAAACCGGGAGAAACGGTAAAAGAGCTCCTCCCCTATACAGATTCCTTATTTGCGACAAGAGGAGCCCTTTCTGCCTGCATACCTGAAACCTGTGAAAAACCAGTGTTATTAAGGGTATCAGGAGGTCCCAGCGTCGTAGGCAAGGATTTGGCAAATGAACATATCGTCACTCCAATGAAAGAAGCTATCCGTCATAATGTCGTTGGAGTGGGTGTTTCTATTTTTGTGGGCTCAGACTATGAAACTCAAACGGTTTCAAACTTGGCCGCTGCTGTCACCGACGCTCACGACTACGGCATACCTGTCCTTGCCATTACTGCCGTTGCAAAGGAGCTGCAAAAACGCGAAGCACGCTTCCTGGCCCTTGCCTCCCGAATTGGAGCAGAAATGGGAGCTGATATTATCAAAACCTATTATTGCGATAACTTTGAAAAAGTAACGAGCACGTGCCCCGTGCCAGTCGTCATCGCTGGCGGGCCCAAGCTGGCGACTATGAAGGACGCCTTGGATCTGACCTATAATGCGATGCAGGAAGGAGCTGCTGGTGTTGATATGGGCAGGAACATCTGGCAGTCAGAGCACCCGGGCGCCATGATTCAGGCAATCCATCAGATCGTCCGCAAGAACGCGAGTGTAAAAGAAGCCTTGGAAGTTTACGAGAATGCGGCGAATGTAAAACTGAAATAAGCGAAAAAGCACCGGGCTGGTATACTGCACCCCAAAAGTTAGAGTAAAAACTTAACTTTTGGGGTGTTTGTTTATGGCTAAATATAGTGAACAATTTAAGTTGATGGTAGTAAAGGAATATCAGGCAGGG
>NZ_JBDPNU010000053.1:0-39223 GCF_050468105.1 Fictibacillus sp. NRS-1165 | reverse complement strand
GTTTGTCGACGTTCTGAAACGCCCCCTAAATGGGGCGTTTTTTTATTTTTATTTGGATGTCTTAACAGCGAAATTCTCCAAGGATGTATCGCAGGAATGCACGGAACGTTTTTTAATGACGTACGTGCCTGTGATGATTAAATAGATAAAAAGTGTAACAAGAGTTATGACCACGGAGGTCGTATACATAATGCCGACGAGGATGGCGAATAAAGCAATAATGGCGATCCATGTCGTATAGGGAAACCATTTAACACGAAATCCCGAGATGCCGGTCTGTTTTTTTCTTGATTTGAGATGAGCAAAGGCAAGGGTCAGCCAGATGAATAGCACGGTATAACCTAAAGAGCCCATAAGATAATTGAACGTTTTGCTGCCGGCAAACAAAGAGATAAGGACACCCGCATAAAGTGAGGATGTGCAAAGCAGGATGGAATAGACAGGCACCTTATTAGCAGTGAGCTTCGCAAAAATTTTCGGGACCTGGCCATCTGCTGCCTGGTTATAAAGTACACGGGAAGAACCGTACAGCCCGGAGTTCATGGATGATATAATCGCGAGCAATATCACGCCATTCATCACGTGAGCAGCTCCCGGGATGTCGATCATCTTAAATACCATGACAAAGGGACTCTGCTGAACACCGTTGACATCATTCCAGGGAATGAGACTGACGATAATAAAAAACGGAAATAGGTAAAAAGCAATGATGCGTGTTAAGGTGCTGCGGACCGCTTTCGGTACGACTTTTTCCGGATTTTTCGTTTCAGCCAGCGTAACACCAATGATTTCAGTTCCGCCATACGAGTAAATGACCACCAGCATGGCCGCGATTAAACCTGAAGAGCCATTTGGAAAAAATCCGCCATGATCTGTCAAATGGGAAAAACTCGGAGCAGTATGCCCGCCGAACGATACGAACAAAAGAAATAGTCCGGAAAGAATAAAAATAATAATGACACTAATCTTAATCCAGGCATGCCAACTCCGTTTCTGCAAACAGTTTAACGGAAAGAAGATTGATAACTGTTACTGCTGCGGAAACCAAAAGGGCCAATATCCATATCGGACCATCAGGAAACCAATACTGAAGGAAAATGGCAGCGACCACTGCTTCAGCAGCGATGTTTAATACCCACATTTTCCAGTAAATCCAATCCAGAAAATAAGCAGGAAAAGGTCCCAGTGCAGACTGAACCAAGTCACGAAACGTCCTCGCCTGCGTGTTTTGTACGGCCATTTCCGCCAATCCCTGCATGATGAATAATAAAATGATGCCACCGATCAGATAAGCGATGATAACAGATGGCCCAGCCATATCAATGGCATCAATGCTTCCTTTAAATAGTCCTGCCCCAATACTTCCTCCCAACGCCATCATCATAATATGGCGCGATGTCATGGTGCGCTGCAGTTTCTTGCTGTTGTTCTCCATAACCTAATCTCTCCTTGAACCCGTAATAGATAATAAAAAAGGCTTACCGTCTCTTGCCTCATGAATAATGAGAAAAGAGACGATAAGCCTTATGACTAACCGCGGTACCACTCTAATTGATTCGCTTTGAACCCTGCTTTTCATACCAGATAACGGTGGTTAGCCGTCAAAACTTAGGGAATCACTTGTTTTCCTTTGGTCTTACTGCTCCCGGGCGAGTTCAAAGTATTCATAGACTGCTTTACACCATACCGCAGCTCTCTGTGGCTATAAATTGAACTTTTACTGCTCCCGTTCCATGCGTTTTCATATCGACGTTTCAAATATTATTCCATACTATTAGCGCTGATAAGCAGTTTGTCAACCCTTCTTCACATGCAAGCATTCAAACAGAAACAATTTTATTGAATTTGTCACAAATGAATGTAAAGATCTGTCATAGCAGTGCAACGAAAAAATGAGGAGGAGTTAAGCATGGAAAGAAGATTTTTATTAGGGATGGTCAATCCAGAGGGTTATGAAGCAATGTTAAAACTTGAACAATATGTGATGTCTGCAAGTTTGGACCCTAAACTGAAAGAGCTCATAAAAATTCGTGCCTCCCAGATCAATGGGTGCGCCTATTGTATTGATATGCGCATGAAGGATGCACGTATAATGGGGGAGACCGAACAGCGGATCTACTCCCTTAATGGCTGGCGGGAAACACCATTTTTTTTAGCTGTAGAACGAGCGGTTCTTGCGCTGACTGAATCGGTCACACTTGTAGCCGATACACATGTTCCAGATGATATCTACGAGGAAGTGGCAAAACATTTTAGTGAAAAGGAAATCGCGGAAATCATCATGCAGATCGTTGCGATTAATGCTTGGAATCGAATTGGTGTATCCACTCGTTTAATGCCGGAGCTTTCGGAATGAGTTTATATCATCCTTTCTAGTAAGCAGCCGGTAATAGCCGTATACCAGAAAATAAGGAATCAAATAGGAAATAAATGTCCAATAAATTGTCCAGCCATGATCATAAACAATATGGTTTCTATACAACGAAAGATATTCTAAACCAGTCGTGCCTAAGGTGAATACAAAAATGAGAAGAAGATCATCGATTTTGGAAACAGAGATGAAATAAATCATGTATGAGCAAATCACCGGATAAATGCCCAGATTATACGGCATGGCAGAAATGTATTGATCCATAGAATAAGGCGCGACTCTCCAAAAATGAAAGTGAGTTCCCCAGCCATTAATGATGAAAGCGATGACTGAGGTAATGGGGGAAATCACTAAAAGAAGTCTGTAGTCTTTATAGACAAGAAATAGAGCTGCAAGCCAAGGCAGAGCCATATATAACAGAACAAATGTAAACATGCTATCACCCAAAATATGACGTTGGTGATAGCATGGTTCATTCATCTGCCTTTCATTCCGAACGGAAAAACGTTTATCCTAGTGAACGGAAGCAATATAAATAATTGTTCCTTTGAGTTAATAAACAATTGATGCAACGTATTGGACTCCCTTAATATCAGTATTATATAAATATTACCATTGTTAATATTTTACGAAACTGATAAAAACATTTTAATTTTTAAAAAAACAGGTTAATGTTCTCTGCTTCATTTCCTGTATTATACCGACTATTTCCTTAGGTTTAAGAGACGGTTCTTAATGCTTTGTAAAAGGGACTTAACTCATGAAGTAAAAATGAAATAATCGCACGTAAAGTTTTTTACGATTCCTATTGAAACATTCTGAAAACTAATGTAGAGTAATAAGTACAATTTGATACGTGATTTGTTTTCTTATCAAGAGAGGTAGAGGGAATGGCCCGATGATACCTCAGCAACCTTCAGCCGCGGATGGCTGAAAAGGTGCTAAGTCCATCAAGTTCGTGAATGAACTTGAAAGATAAGAAGAACGACAATTGATATTTCTCAAAAGTCTTCTTCTTAGAAGGCTTTTTTATTTTATTTTTAGGAGGATTCCCATGTATAAAACGGAGACAAAGCTTGCACAGATCGGAAACCGAAGTGAAGACCGCACAGGATCAGTCAATCCCCCCGTCTATTTTTCCACAGCTTATCGGCATACTGGAATAGGAGAATCAAGCGGGTATGATTACATACGGACCGGCAATCCAACACGGCAGCTGCTGGAGCAGGCAATAGCAGATCTGGAAGGAGCGGACCAAGGCTTCGCTTGCAGTTCGGGAATGGCCGCGATTGCCACCATTCTTTCCCTTTTTCAGTCAGGGGATGAATGGATCGTATCCAGCGATTTATATGGGGGGACTTATCGGTTACTGGAGGAAGGCTATAAAAAATGGGGGTTGTCCTGTAAATACGTTGACACCGCAAATCCCCTTGAAATTGAGCAGGCAATAACAAAGAAAACAAAAGCCATTTTTCTTGAGACCCCTACAAATCCTTTAATGGAAACCTGCGATATCCAAGCGATAGCTGCTGTTGGAAAGGTACACGGCCTCCTCGTTATTGTTGACAATACGTTCTACACGCCTTTGCTTCAAAAACCGATCGAACTTGGAGCAGATATCGTCATTCATAGTGCGACCAAATATCTTGGGGGACACAACGATGTACTCGCAGGGCTCGTTGCTGCGAAAGGAGAGGAACTATGTGAAGAATTGTCCTACCAACATAATGCCACAGGTGCAGTATTAAGTCCGTTTGACGCCTGGCTGTTGATGAGAGGAATGAAAACCCTCGCTTTAAGAATGAAAAAGCATGAGGAAAACGCCAGGGAGCTCGTCAATTTTCTCCGAGGACATGAAGCTGTCGCGGATGTGCTGTATCCCGGAAGAGGTGGAATGATCTCTTTTCGGCTTCAACGAGAAGAATGGGTACCTGATTTCCTAAAGGCGGTTTCACTGATCACGTTTGCGGAAAGCCTAGGCGGTGTAGAAAGCTTTGTTACTTACCCAGCTACTCAGACACATGCCGACATTCCGGATCATATACGCATCCAGAGAGGGGTGTGCAACCGTCTCTTGCGGCTGTCAGTTGGAATTGAAGATGAAAAGGACCTGATAGAAGACTTGACGCAAGCACTTCAAATCGTTCAAAAGGAGGCAATCACCCATGAGTGACTATTCCTGTTATAACTTTCAAACGAAATTGCTGCATCATAAGCATAAGACGGATCCTGTTACCGGCGCGGTCAGTGTACCTATGCATCTTTCCTCGACGTTCCACCAAGAGGATCTTGACCAGTTCGGAAAATATGACTATAGCCGATCAGCCAATCCGACAAGAGAAGCATTGGAAGAGCAGATCGCCCAGTTGGAGGGAGGCTGTCGGGGTTTCGCGTTCTCTTCGGGCATGGCCGCAATCTCAACCGCTTTTCTCCTCCTGTCACAAGGTGACCATGTTGTCATTTCGGAAGATGTTTACGGGGGAACTTACCGAATGGTTACGGAAGTGCTCACACGGCTCGGAATTACCCATACGTTTGTTGATATGACCGATTTGAAAGAAGTAGAGCAAGCCGTTCAGCCGAATACGAAAGCATTCTATATCGAGACACCGTCCAATCCGCTGTTAAAAGTAACGGATATACAAGCGGTGAGTGAGCTTGCCAGACAACAGGGAGCTCTCACCTTTGTAGATAATACGTTCTTAACCCCTGCTCTTCAGCAGCCTTTATCGCTGGGAGCGGATATCGTTCTTCACAGCGCGACAAAGTTTCTTGCCGGCCACAGTGATGTGGTTGCGGGGCTAGCGGTTGTTAAGGATGAAGAGCTCGCAGAACGCCTTTATTTTCTGCAGAATTCTTTTGGAGCAGTACTGGGAGTCCAGGATGCATGGCTCCTCATGCGTGGGTTGAAAACGTTGTATGTCCGTCTTCGCCATTCTTCAGAGGCAGCTGGCAAACTTGCAGAGTATTTAAATCATCACCCTCTTGTAAAAAAGGTGCATTATCCAGGACTGAAAGAGCACTCCGGCTATTCATTGCAGCGCCGGCAGGCTGAGGGTCCTGGAGCAGTCTTTTCCTTTGAGCTGGAAAGCGAACAGCTGGTAAGATCTTTTACGTCACATCTGCAGATACCCGTATTAGCGGTGAGCCTTGGAGCAGTGGAGTCCATTTTGTCTTACCCGGCAAAAATGTCACATGCGGCCATGCCGGAGCAGGAACGAAAGAAAAGAGGAATTACCAATACACTTTTCCGTTTTTCAGCAGGACTTGAAGACCCTGAAGACCTTATCGCTGATTTTGAGTTCGCATTGGCACAGAGCACAATTCAGGTGCTTGCAAAATAAAAGTACCGATCCTGGCTGTACGGTAAGTGGCAGGGGAGGGACAGAAACAGTGTTAATTAAAATTAATTGTTGACCTGATATACAGAAATTGGAGCAGGCATATAAATGCCTGCTTTTTGATTGATCTATCTGTTATTTTTACTTGTGAGCATCTGACTGGTCTCATCTTCCACAAAATCAGCAGATGAAGCAGACGGACCTGAATTTTCACTGATTATTTTGTCTTGGCCCTCTTGCAGATTGGAGGCAAGAATTCTTTTCCGGCCATGAGTATCATGTTTAGGATTCATCATTTGTCCCCTCCTGACAGAATCGCATACCTGCTATAAATATCAGGTATGACTAAAAATGCATTATTGATTATTGGACTGTTGTTGACTCTGTCCCTGCATGCCCATTCCCATCATATCTGAAGCAAGCGGCATCATGTTTTTCATTTTCCCGCCATTACCACTCATCATTTGATACGCCGCAATGCCAACTCCTACTGAAGCGATAATTGGTAAAATGGTATTCAAATTGGCTTTCATTACCTCACCTCTTTAAATTTTTGTCCATTTCTGAACCATATTATTTTGTCTAAAAACCATTGAATCAATTAAGTTGATTATTACCAAAACGGATCTTTTCCTCTTTTCATGCATAATACAGAATATTTTCCAAAAGCTAACGATATAAAGAAAGGAGAGAACTCTGTATGAATAAGAAACTCAATCTGATTCAATTTATGGTTATCGTTTTCATGATCGCTGTTTTAACAGCCTGTACGAATGGCCGAGATAACAAGCAGGGAATGGATAATGCAAACAAAAATATGAGGAACATCAGTACTGACGAAAATACAGGTAACAATGAGAACCAAGATAATCGGCTGGATGTGGCTGATGAAGCAGCCGATCAAGTAGTCCAGCTTAAAGAAGTGCGTCAGGCGAACGTCATCGTTACGGATGATAATGCCTATGTGGCAGCTGTTTTAGAGGATGGAGATAACGGCAAGCTGACAAAGCAAACCGAGAAAAAAATAGCAGACAGAGTAAAAAGTACAGATCCTGATATTAACGACGTATTTGTATCTACCAACCCTGATTTTTTTGATCGTGTTCAAAAATACGTGAATGATATTCAAGCCGGAAAACCTGTGACAGGTTTCGTTAAAGAATTCAGCGAGATGGTTCGGAGATTATTCCCAACACAAAGGTAAAAGGGGCAAATGCTCTTCTGTTTGCAAAACAATAATACTTGTTGAGCCACAAAAAGTGGCTCTTTTTTATTTTAATATAATATTTTTCGAGTATTGCGAAAATTCAACAAAGTATGATAAAATTTTCGCATGTCTTAAAGATAACATCAGGAAGGATGACATAATGTATGAGCCTATTTCGTACAAAAAGTATTGATCAGCTTATTCAAACGAGCCAGAAAGGACAAACGTTAAAAAAGGCCTTGGGTGCTTGGGATCTAACGATGCTTGGGATTGGCGCCATCATAGGTACAGGGATTTTCGTTCTGACTGGTAAGGGAGCATTAACGGCTGGACCAGGATTAATTCTTTCCTTTGTGATCGCAGCCCTTGCCTGTGGGTTTGCGGCACTGGCCTACGCGGAATTCGCATCAACCGTTCCCGTTTCAGGCTCTGTATATACATACAGCTATGCAACGATGGGAGAATTTATCGCTTGGATTATCGGATGGGATCTCATTCTTGAATATGCACTGACTACATCCGCGGTTTCAGCCGGGTGGTCTGGATATTTTCAATCCTTGCTTGGTGGATTTGGCATTCATTTGCCTAAAGTGCTGACTGCTGCTCCAGGTTCGATTCCAGGAGCGACGACTTACTTTAATCTTCCAGCCTTCATTATCCTTATTCTTGTGACTTTCCTCCTCTCAAGAGGTGTAAAAGAATCAACACGTATTAACAACATTATGGTCATCATAAAAGTGGCGGTTGTTCTGCTATTTATCGTCGTTGGTGCCGGTTACGTTAAACCTGAACAATGGCAGCCTTTCACTCCGTTTGGTTTCAGCGGTGTGTTCAAGGCGGCGGCTCTCGTGTTTTTTGCCTATATTGGTTTTGATGCAGTAACGTCAGCCGCAGAAGAAGTGAAAAACCCTGCAAAAGATCTTCCTAGAGGGATTATTGCTTCTTTATCCATCTGTACCCTTCTATACATTGTCGTTACGTGTATCATGACGGGAATCGTACCTTATGCAAAATTTGAGGGTATTGATCATCCGGTATCTCTTGCACTGCAGATGGCTGGCCAAAACTGGTGGCCGGATTTATTGACCTAGGAGCCATCTTGGGTATGACAACGGTTTTGCTCGTCATGGCTTTTGGCCAAAGCCGAATCTTTTTTGCAATGTCCCGTGATGGTTTGCTTCCAAAAATGTTTTCTAATGTTCACCCTAAATATAAAACGCCATACGGATCGACATGGCTCGTAGGATTGGTCTCGGCTTTGGTAGGAGGGCTGATTCCACTAGGCCGTCTTGCTGAACTGATCAATATAGGAACGCTTTTCGCATTTACCCTGATCTCGATTGCGGTTCTAATCCTCCGCAGGACACAGCCGGATTTAAACCGCCCGTTCCGCTGTCCGGGCGTACCGGTTGTACCAATCTTGGCGGTCGCTTTCTGTGTGTTCTTAATGACACAGCTGGCGGCAATCACCTGGTATTCGTTTGCCATTTGGCTGGCAGTCGGCCTCATCATTTACTTTGCTTATTCAAAAAAGCATTCGGCTTTGAACACAGCGCAGCCAGAAGGAGTATCGATGAAGACAATGGAGAAGTCATTTTAATTAGGAAAGCGGCTCTGAAATTGGAGCCGCCTTTTGTTTGGGGGCAAGGTGGAGAAGGAGGGCGACTCAACCGATATTTTGGAAAGAACTCTTAGAAGAGAGATATATGAAGAAGTGGATGATATTATATGGATCACATAAAGGAAAATATTAGACGAGCAGATCAATCAGTCAAGATTCTGAGTTAGTATAATTACAGATGAGGTAATAAAAAGGCGGATTACGGGCCGCCCCCGTCATATCGATTGTCGCCCATCAAATGATTAGAATCCTCGCCAGGCTTCGCACCAGGGTGGGTGGACCGGTTCAACTGATTATTATTTTTTTTGCGTCTCCAATCGATAAAGAAAGCAAAAAGCAGCAAGAAGAATATAAAGAGCGATAGCCCCATCATGGGTTAACACCTCCGTCTATATTTATTGTTTTCTTTCTCAATTAATCTCCCATAGCGGTCTTCTTTTCCATCATATTTTAAAAATTCATCCTCACTATTCCCATCTGGCCGTATTACTTTTACTCTATTCTTGTGAGGACATCCCATTCCTTCCGCAGCCACTGAAAAAAAACGTACTTAAACATAGAGGTATCATTGTCCTGGTCCATCTTTTCAATACATATTCCCTCCCTCTCTGTAAGGATATCATTTTATTACCATCCATAATATGGAAATATGCCAAATAAAAGTACGTTGAAGGAAAAACGAAACTTAATGCTCAGAGCAACAACTTGCAAATGGGGTTGTTTATGTAGAAATGGCTACCACTGCAATGGCAGCCTTCATTCAACACTACTTTTTAAAATTTTTTACGACCCTAAAGGATTGGACATTCACCGTTATATTTTTTCCCGATTGATCTTTAAAAATATACTCAGCTTTCCTCTGAAACAACGCCATTTTTTTCATTTTTATTTTTGGGATCTCCTCTAGTGAAAAACGCATACCTTCTTCGGTGAATATATCAATATTGAAAGTGTCACTCGCTTTCTCAGACATCAAATTCCCCTTTTAAAGAATTTTTTCGTGAGCAATTTTAATGTATTTCAATCGCCTAAGAATTGTGTATGTACCCAATGGAATTATTTACAACACGGCGATAGTTAAAATGGCTTTTTCGCAGCATAAAAAGAAGATATTTAAACAATTAAGATTCATTTGTAGAAAATAGAGTCTGCCAGCTAATTTTGGCGGACAATCGTGCAAGTTTTCTTTCATGCCTTTCATACCTTTGGAAATTTCCACCATCGGATACTTCCAAAAGATTTCTCTTATTTATTTCGCTTTAAAAATAAGCTTGTTTCTGACCGCAAATATGCAAGTGAAAACACAAAGGATACTGACCCTGCAACTGCTTGTATCAAGAGGAAAAGGACGATTAACAGCTTAAATACCGAGGATAAGGCGGTATTTTTGCGTTGGGCCATAACTGCTCATTTGCGGATTTTAAAAAAAATAAATGGTCGTCCAACCAAATCTAGTAAATCTGCATAAACTGTAATAATTAACTAGAAGGGAGAGGGTCATCATCATACAAGTAAAAGATGAGGGCTTATAAATTAATAGTATAGGGGGAAATGTAATTGGAAATAAAAGGGTTCCATATCATTATTGATGCGTTTAACTGTAAGTCCAGTATTCTGAATGACGCAAAGGAGCTTGAAA
Source organism: Fictibacillus sp. NRS-1165 (assembly GCF_050468105.1). NCBI lineage: Bacteria > Bacillati > Bacillota > Bacilli > Caryophanales > Fictibacillaceae > Fictibacillus > Fictibacillus sp. NRS-1165. The sequence goes on along the minus strand of NZ_JBDPNU010000053.1, from coordinate 29,044 downwards.
ACCAACTGAATCTAACGGCGGAGCGACTGGAAATGACAGTATTAAATCGCTACTTTTACAGTTTTCAGCCGTATGGGGTGACAGGTACGCTTGTACTATCTACCTCCCATATGTCCATACACACGTGGCCAGAAAAGAACTATGCGGCTATTGATATTTACACTTGCGGAACAAAGAATCCATTTCTTGAAGTACAAAATGTCCTTAATTTTTTAGGTGCAGATTATGCTGTAGTACACGATGTTTCCAGAGGAGAAGAGTACATTGCGAACCCGTCGGTCCGTATTATTCGAAAAAACGGTGGTAGCTAAAATCAACTCCATCACAAAACCCGATTTCAACAAGAAACCGGGTTTTTTATTTTTTCTGTAATAATGGATGAATGGGAAGGTTATACTGCCCATGCTGATCTGGATGGACAATGCCTTTCTCGGTTATGAAGGCCGTTATCAGATGATACGGAGTAACATCAAAAGCAGGATTGTAAATCTTGATGCCTTCCGGTGCTGTTCGTTTTCCAAGAACTGCTGCTACCTCTTCTATGGGTCTTTCTTCAATCGGAATATCCAGGCCGGACATCGTCTGCAAATCAATCGAAGACGTTGGCGCAGCCACATAAAACGGGATATTATGAGCTTTTGCAAGGAGTGCAAGTCCATACGTACCAATCTTGTTGGCTGTATCTCCATTTGCAGCTACCCGGTCCGTTCCCACAATGACCGCTTGAATCCAGCCCTTTGCCATAACCATGGCAGCCATGTTGTCGCATAGAAGAGTAACATCAATATCCGCCTGCTGTAATTCCCATGCGGTTAAACGGGCTCCTTGAAGTACAGGCCGAGTTTCACCGGCAAACACCTTTAAATGCCATCCTCTTGCCTTGGCGAGATAAAAAGGCGCTGTAGCTGTCCCATATTTTGCCGTTGCCAAACTGCCTGCATTGCAATGAGTGAGGATTCCCATATCATCCTTAAATAATGTCAAAGCATGTTCACCGATGTTTCTGCAAGCTTCCTCGTCCTCCAACTGAATGAATAAAGCTTCCTCAAGCAGCGCAGCTTTTATTTTTGGCAATTGTGATCCTAGGGCTCTTTCTTGATATGCTCTGTTCAAAAGTCGTTCTATTGCCCAGCATAAATTGACAGCTGTCGGCCTTGCTGTTGTTAAATATGCAGCTTTTTTCTCTAGACTTAGAAGAAAGTCATCTTCATGTTCTTTACTGGCCCTTACTCCTAAATATAAGCCGTATGCGGCTGCCATTCCAATGGCAGGAGCACCGCGTACTTTTAGTGTATGAATGGCCTCCCATACATCTACTATCTCGGTTAACTCGATATATACCGTTTGTGCGGGGAGCTGGGTCTGATCGAGTAATATCAATCGGTCATTATTCCATTCAACGGATTGTACGATCTTACCCATCGGAAGACACCTTTTTAACTAGGGACGTGATATCCTTAATGTTCTGTATACGATCACCCTTTATAACGAGCTGCTGGCCAATACCGAGGGCTAGTTTTTCGCCCTTTGCACGCGATTCGAGGTCTTCTATACTTTCAAGATCTTCCACATGCGCGAGGCCAATAACCCTGCGCAACATTTTACAACCTGCAAATCCAGACGCATCTTGAAGAATCCTCACTATATAATCGTCAACATACCCTTTTGCTGCTGCCGTTGGTTCTTTTGCTTGTTCCTTCCATAACGCTCTAAATTCCTGCTCAAAGGCTAACCAAACTTGTTCAATGGTATTTAGTAGATAGTTCTGATAGTCTTTGCGTTTGCGTTCTTCCACACTTAATGAATGCCCCACTTGTGAGGCATAGGAGAGCAGCAGATTGGCAAAAAGGGCCCCGACATCGAATCCCATCGGTCCATAAAAGGCAAATTCAGGATCGATCACTTTAAGGTCGTTCCCGGTAACCATGATGCTTCCTGTGTGCAGATCCCCATGAATGAGCGCCTGCGAATGAGTAAGAAACTTTTCCTTTAGTTTAGCAATCTGATATTTGAGCTTGTCATTTCCCCAAATTTTCTTCACTTCCTCATCCAGCAACGGGTTAAATCGGTTGGTTTCTGCATCATAATAGGGATCGGTAAACACGAGGTCTTCCGTAATTTTGCACATCTCCGGGTTTGAAAATTGGATCATTCGATTCTTTTTTTCGAGTGGATCCAAGACGATATCCGAAGTGAGCAGCAGTGTTCGGGCAAGAAAAGAACCGATTTGTTTTGCAAATAATGGATAGGCTGTTCTTGCCATTAACCCTTTGCGCAGGATGATATGTGTCGACAAGTCTTCCATGACTGTAAGGGCCAATCCAGGATCATAGTGATAGACTTTTGGAACCATTCCAGGGCACATGCAATGGTGAACGATCAGGGCTTCACTTTCAATCCTGGCCCTGTCCAAGGTTAACGGCCACGACTCCCCTACCACTCTTGCATAGGGGAGTGCCTGTTTGATAATCACTCCTGTTGCCGCTGATTTTTCTTTGATATGAAAAACGAGATTTAAATTTCCATCTCCAATTTCACGGCACACAAGAGAAGAATGATCAGGAAATATCCCCAGCTTGTCGACATACTCCATTGCTTGCTGTGAATTAAGAGGATAATAATTTGACATCGATCATCATTCCTTTGTTCTCTTTTGATCCAATCGCAATTTGATGTGGACAAACATTGTTTTTTTTGCTAACCCATACACCAAATCACTTAAACTATCATATGCTGATTCTATGAAAGAGGTGATGAAAGGTTAATAAATCCCTTTTTCTTTTAGGAGGTGACAAAGAATGGCGGCAGCAGTAGAAGATTATGTTTTGGCCACTTATTTGCTGCATGGCAATGTAAACTATGATAAAAAGGCTCACGATATCGCCATTGGACTCACAGTAGGTACATGGACCGAACTTACGAAGGAACAACAACAGAAAATGATACAGCACAAAGGCAAGGTGTTCGACATCTATGAAATTGATTCCGAACCCAGAAAAGCTTTTATCACAATCGGATACCCAATTACCAATATGACCCCTGATCTGCCTTCCATCCTGACGACTGTCTTTGGAAAACTATCTATGGATGGCCAAATTAAATTAATGGACCTTGAATTACCAGATTCTTTTATCGCACAATTCCCAGGCCCCCGTTTCGGTATAAAGGGTGTCCGAAACTTGCTCAGTGTGAACGAACGCCCTCTGCTAATGAGCATTTTCAAGCAATGTATCGGTTTGTCATTGGTAGAACTGGATGAAGAGTACCAAAAACAAATCGCGGGTGGCGTCGATCTGGTAAAAGATGATGAAATCTTTTTTACCAGGGATCCAAACGATGTCGTTCAAAGAATTAAACAAATGGAAAAACGAAACAGAGAACTTCAGGAGCAGTCGGGAAAAAAGGTCCTTTACGCCGTCAACCTGACGGGCCCAGTTACAGAATTAACCGAACGTGCCAAACGCTATGTGGGAGAGGGGGCTTCATGTTTGCTGTTAAATGTCTTTCCATATGGACTGGATATTCTTCACCGGCTGGCTCAAGATCCGGATATCAATGTACCAATCATGGCTCACCCTTCCTTTTCGGGGGCATTATATCCTTCAGCCGAGTTTGGTGTCGCTGCCCCCCTTCTGCTCGGAAAAATTATGCGATGGGCCGGCGCTGACATGACCCTCTATCCTTCCCCGTATGGATCGGTCACGATGCCAAAAGAGGATTCTCTAAAAATCGCAAGCCATTTACGTTCGGCCAATAAATATCATGTGCGAGCTTTTCCGGTGCCTTCTGCAGGAGTATATCCAGGGCTTGTCCCCCTTTTGTATCGGGACTTCGGAAATGAAGTGATTGTCAATGCAGGCGGAGGCATCCATGGACATCCACAAGGGGCAACGGCAGGAGCAAAAGCCTTTATTCATGCCATAGAAGCTGTTACAACGGAACGTTCCTTGGAGGAATACGCCCTGCAATCACCTGAACTTTATACTGCCATCCAAAAATGGGGAGTGAAGGCTCCGTGACAACATCCTCCACGAACATGATCTTCTGTGATTTTGACGGAACCATCACGAAAACCGATAACATCATCCGCATCATGCGCCATTTTGATCCTCCCGGCTGGGAAATAATTAAAGACGATATTTTGAATCAACGGATAAGTATCCGTGACGGTGTTGGAACATTGTTTTCCTTGCTGGATACCTCACAACAAGATGAAATTGTTCGATTTGCGGTTGAAAAGGTTGAAATTCGCAGCGGGTTCCCAGAATTTGTGGTGTTTTGCGAGAAACGAAACATCGAGCTTCTGGTGATAAGCGGGGGCATTGATTTTTTTGTTTATCCGATCCTTTCCCGTTTTAACATTCCGCCGAAAAACATTTATTGCAACGTGGGCAGCTTTAGCGGGGAGAAGGTCAACATTGTATGGCCATATCCTTGTGATGAGCATTGTTCGAACGACTGCGGCCTGTGTAAACCGAGTATCATTCGTGCTTTCAAAAACCTTCCTGATAAGAAAACCGTCAAGAAAGTCGTCATTGGAGACAGCATCACAGACGTAGCTGCAGCGAAACAAGCTGATCTTGTGATCGCCAGAGAACTTTTGTTGGAGAAGTGTAAACAATACGCACTGCCTTACAGAGAATTTCATTCCTTTTACGATGTCATTGCAATCTTCCAACAATTAGACAACCGAGGTGATCTATTTGATGGACACCCTTAAAAATGTCACATTGGAGGACATTCAAGCCTCCTTTTCGCTCCTGCGTGAGATGAAGAAAACATTCGCAACAAGGGGCTGGTTTCCAGCAACAAGCGGCAATCTCTCGATTCGGATCAAGCCTGGATTGGAGATTTTTGCGATCACATCCAGCGGGAAAGATAAATCCATGGACACCCCGGAAGATTTTCTAATCATCGACGTGCAAGGAAAACCCCTCACAACGACAGCATTAAAGCCTTCCGCAGAAACGCTGATCCATACGGCAGTATATGAATCCATCCCTGATTGTGAAGCGGTTTTTCACGTTCATACGGTTCCAAATAATCTGATTTCCGAGCTGTATGGGGATGAGGGGGAGGTCATCTTTAAAGGACAAGAACTGATTAAAGCATTTGATCTATGGGAACAAGACGCCTCCATTTCGATCCCCATCGTAGAAAACTTTGCGGATATTCCTAAGCTGGCTGCAGAGATCAAAAAGAGCTTGAAGTTCGAGGTTCCCGGGGTATTAATTCGAAACCACGGTATATACGTATGGGGGGACAGTGATTTTAGCGCCAAACGCCATCTGGAGGCATTTGAATTTTTGTTTGACTATCACATCAGACTGCTTTCGATCCAACGGAAGGTCATGGTTCCGTCCAGAAAAACCGGCCAAAAAAAATCAATTGACAAGGGGATAGTGTAAATGGCAAACATTCGTATTCGAAATACAAATGAACGATTAACAACTGAAGAAAGTGTTCGGGAATTTCTCGAAGCTCAGGGAGTTTTATATGAACATTGGGACCCTGAGAAACTGCCAGAAGATCTTCGGGATAAATTTATCCTTTCCGATGAGGAAAAAGCAAAGATCCTGGAGACCTATCATGATGAAATTACGTCTCTAGCCACTCGAAACGGCTACAAAGAATGGGATATCATCTCTTTGTCTGATGCCACTCCAAACTTGGATGTCCTTCTGAAAAAATTCGAACAAGTCCATGTCCACACAGAGGACGAAGTTCGTGCCATTACAGCAGGAAACGGCATCTTCACGATCAAAGGAGAAAAGGCGGGATATTTTGATGTGGAGCTGTCCGCAGGAGATGTCATCTCTGTGCCAGTTAACATCCCTCACTTTTTTACTTTAATGGAAAACCGTGAAGTCGTCGCCGTTCGATTGTTTATAGATTCCACAGGTTGGGTAGCTCATTCATATAACGATCCTGATTTTAAAGCGTAAAGAATAGAGAGGCATGTTTTGTCTCTTTTTTGTTGTTAAGTAAAGCATAAAGGCTATCCTCTTAAAGGATAGCCTTTGCAAATAATATTCTGTTAAATGAATTAACGAGATCCTGCTCCGCCAAAACCTCCGGAAAGTTGCGATTGTGCTTGAGCAACAAGACGTTTTGTGATCTCACCACCTACTGAACCGTTCGCACGAGAAGCTGTGTCAGCTCCTAGTTGAACACCAAACTCAGTAGCAATTTCATATTTCATTTGATCTAGTGCTTGTTGTGCACCTGGTACCAATACCTGATTACGATTTCCACCACTACGATTTGCCATTATGTAATCACCTCCTTTTTGATAACATCTCACTAGCAACAAGTTTTTATTCATTTATTAGAAGTAATTGTTAAAAATTTACTGATTTAGTGTGAATATTTCTGTTTCCTTTGTTCATATTAAACGATAGTGAGATTGGAATTATGTAACAGTGACATTATTTATAAAAACGACTACCTACAAGTAGGTAGTCACAGCCATTTAGAAGTATTAAGTTGTAGGTACAATTTAATTAAATTCCCGTCAAAGTGGTCTGAAATGGATTAGCGAGACGAATCAGAACCCCCAAGTCCAGAAAGCTGCTGTTGAGCTGCAGCAACCAAACGCTTTGTAATTTCACCGCCAACTGAACCGTTTGAACGGGAAACCGTATCAGAACCAAGTTGTACCCCGAATTCCGTAGCGATCTCATATTTAAATTGGTCGATTACTTGTTGAGCCCCCGGAACCAATAATTCATTACGACCTCGATTTGCCATATATCTCACCTCCCTATATAGTTATAATCCCTTTAGGAAATCAAAACATGCCCTGAAATATATGGGATTACAGGGAGGTTAGATGGAACATATCAAAAAGGCTGCCTAAAATGTTATAGTCAGCCTGATCCATTCCTATTTATTGTTGTTGTCCGCCAAATCCAGACAGCTGCTGTTGTGCAGTAGCTACTAGACGTTTAGTGATCTCTCCACCGACGGACCCGTTTGCACGAGAAGTTTGGTCAGCTCCCAGTTGTACTCCAAATACGCCGGCGCAGTCAGCAGATATCTGTACGATTATGGCATCGACTTTACCGCCGCAAGCCCTGGAGTTATTGTTCTTCAACATTCCTATCATGAATCCGGGAAATTCGAAACAGTTAAGGCCCTGCCTCAAATGATTGACCAATTACGAGCAAAAGGATACAAATTTGTTTATGTTCCATCCCTAATAGGTCAGTAGAAGGGAATTAAATCCAACAAAAAAACAGAGTAACCGTCCGATAACGGTTATTCTGTTTCTTTATTATAAATCCTTAAAAAAGTTTACAGTCTATTTAAATCCTTCTATCAGGAAATGTTTTATCAGCTGTGGAGGGGAATCGCCAGAGTTATATATGAAAAATTGTCAATTGTGGGCATGTTATAATGGTCACCGTATGCTCGGTACATACCTTTTCTTACAAATGTGCAATACTGTTAATCATTATCACACTCCACAATAAAAAATTAGAGGTGGAAGATTATGAAGCGTTTTCGGTTTTATTTCCTGCTATCTTCATTTGTTCTCAGCGTAATCTCCGGGTTTGCCGCACCCAAAACAGCGAACGCAGCAGAAACGGGAAACCCTGGAAACATTCTTGGAGATTATGCCGGGGTTATCCGCGAGACGTCATCCCGTTCCGATGGGATTTATCATATTGATACACCCCGTTCCATCGAGAAGATGAAAGAATTACATATCAACACCTATTATTTTCTGATTTGGCACGAAAAAACAGATTGGGATGACCTGAGAAACGAATTTTTACCTGCTGCTAAAAAGGCCGGAATGAATGTGGTCGTGTATGTTGTTCCCCCAACAGAATCAACCGGTGAGCGAAAATCCTATCCTTATACAACAGATTATATTTCCTGGTCCAGAGAGATAGCGAAACTGTCTGTTGAATATCCTAACGTAATCGGCTGGGCCATCGATGATTTTAATCATAACCTTACTACTTTCACCCCGGAATATTTGGATCAAATGAAAAAAACGTCCGAAGCGATTAATCCTGACCTGTTTTTCACTCCTCTAATGTATACCGATTCATTGAATGACTCTTTTCTTCAGACAAGGGGAGCATATATTGATGGGGTAATCATTGCTTTCAGGGATGGAATCTACCGGAATACCCAAGTATATGCATCCGAACAGGAACAAATCGACAGCGCATATCGTTTGCTTAGCAAATATCATTTACCGTTATATTGGATGATCTACGCCTCTCAATTATCCAACACTCCTGCCAATCCTTCGGCAAACTATATTAGAGAAGCGACCCAAATCGCGTTGGAGAACATGAAGCAGGGAAAAATAAAAGGAACCATCTCCTATGTCCTCAAAAAGAATTTTGAGCCTGAGCCCAACGACGATAAGGCATATCATGACGCTGGATATTTAAACTTTTTTATTGGAAGCGGCGTCCCAAGTTCAGCCGGCAATTACACTCAGGCGACCCAACGTGTGCGGGTAAATAAGGCGTACAGCTATTCATTAACGTTTCAGACGATGAACCTTGGAGCAGACGTCTACGGTTACCATAAAAAACAGCTACTGGTGGATGGAAAGGTCGTCTGGGAACAGGATACCGCTGACATTGTTCCCGACCTCCTTTGGATCCCAGTGACGGTAGACCTGAAACCGTATCTGGCCGGCAAATCCTGGGCAGATCTATCGTTCCGTTTTTATGAGAAGAAGGGAGTAAATAACTTCTGGACGTACGCAGGTTTCGATGCACTGGAACCTGTTGGTTTTACCGTTAACAATGCAAATTTTGCCGATAGCAGCAGCTGGAATTTCTCATCTAACTATGCCGGAATCATCGGTGAAATTTTGCATTATGATGAGCAGAGACGCGAGCGCGCCTATAATCATATAAAGGTTTCCTATGCAACGTATGAATTGTATTCTTCCATTTTCTCTTCCGATGTTGAAGCTTCGACAAAAAGCAGCCTTCTTAAAAAGGCAGACAGCATCATGACCTGCCACTTTGAAGAGCAAAATGACAGGGCCATCCAGGGTCTTGACAGTTTACAAAACCAGATTGCTTCACTAAAAGGAAAGCAAATAACTGTTGATCAGGCTGAAAGCTGGGACGCCTTGATCAATGAGCTTAAGGCCTATTATTCTGCTCTATAGCCCTCTAGAAGCTTTGTCTGACTACATGATGAAACGAGCTGATCGCTATTACATACTGGCGATCAGCTTTTTTACTGTATTTTCATCATCAGGTTTCCCAGTCCAAAGTCGATGCATTTTAATGTGGCAACCATAGGTTGCGGCAATATGCACCCATAAAGATCTTTACCTAAACATTCATGTGAGCCGCCAATCCGTTTTTAAAGGGGAGACTGGAAAGAACTATCCAAGTATTGAAGTAATCATCCATTTAAGTGGATTTATTCGGTATCACGATAGATGAATTATTAAGGGAGTGATGAAGATGGAGATGGAAAGTATTTTTTGACATGATCTTTTTACTAGGAGCATTTCTTTTAGTTTCAAAATTAATAATATGTGCTTTGAACTAGTTTGCAGGAACAAATATTATGATTTTAGAGGGTATGCCCTATGTGGCAAGTTTTTTACCATCGGTACTTATGGTCATCGGTGGTTTTGGTTCTGACAGCTTAAAAGACAAATACAAAGCATAATTGTTAACACAAGAACGATGGTATCGACCATCGATCTTTAGTTGAGCAGCTTCATGATGCGTTTCGTTCGGATCCAATGTCAGCACAAACGTGAACTCTAACGCAAGTAGATAAGGCTTATTTCTTTTTCTGACGGAATAAGTCCAGCGATTTATATCCTTGCGAAAGAATATCCACCATCTGGAGATAACGCTTATCCCGTGTCTGCTGTTGTTTAGCTGAGTAAATATATCGTGCCCAGTCTTTTTGATAGCCTCGTGTTAACTGTTGGTAGAATTTCATTTCATTTGGATGGTTCGTTAGTAAACGTTCAACGTCTTTGATATGATCCTCATAATCCGCAACACACTGGCTTGCTGCTAAAGATTTTTTGATTTTCTTTTTCTCCCGTTTTAACCCAACAACAGTAAAAACCTCATCCATACTAACCATTTGCGCAAATTTGATATCACTATCACCCACATATCCATCCTCTCCCACATTCAAGGCAGGAAACATTTCATCTCTATGGATAAAGGTCTTAAATCGTTTATTTCCCTTCTTCGGATAAGCAACAAAGAGATACCCGTTCTCTCGCAAAATCTGATCATTTTTCACAATGGCTTCAAGATGTTGCACCATCTCATCTAACGTTTCCACAAAAATAAAAATCGCATCATGATCTTTAGACACAGCAGTCGATTGATCGGTAAAGATATGATATTCACTTAGTTGATTAAGAACGGCCATGTTCTGATATTTTGTTAGCTTTAATTTATCAATAATCGTCATTGTATGCTCCTTATATATTTCAAACATTAATCTTATATCCAATTTACAACAATCTGCTGCGGAGGCGCAATACGGCAAGCCTGACACAAAAAAGTGGGGACTAGTCACTATATACTTAATTTACAAGTTATTAATATCGGTTTAACGCTAGCTTAATAGTAAAGTTCTATATTGAAAAAGCTTGAGAAAATTTTTAGGGGGATCATATGTTGAAGAACAAGTGGATGAAAAAACTATTGCCATTAGCTGTACTCTCATCGGTAGGGATTGCAAGTTTAGCGAGTACACAACCAGAAGCAAAAGCAGAGGAAGTAACAAAACCTGGAGAAATCAAAAATGTCATTTTCTTGATTGGCGATGGTATGGGTATCTCTTATACATCTGCACATCGCTATTTGAAAGACAACCCGGCCACTAAAACGCTGGAGAAAACCGAATTCGATAAGCACCTGGTCGGAACTCAGATGACCTATCCTGAAGATCCCGCACAAAACGTTACAGACTCAGCTGCCGCCGCTACTGCGATGTCCGCAGGTGTTAAAACATATAATGCAGCCATTGCAGTTGACAATGATGAATCAGAGGTTAAAACGGTTCTTGAAGCAGCAAAAGAAAACGGAAAAGGAACTGGACTCGTCTCTACTTCCGAAACGACGCATGCAACACCTGCTTCATTTGGTGCCCATGACATCAGCCGTAAGAACATGAACTCAATCGCGGACGATTATTATGATGAAAAGATCAACGGCAAACACAAAGTGGACGTTATCCTAGGCGGAGGAAGCAGTAACTTTGTTCGTCCAGACCGCAATTTGACTGAGGAATTCAAAGAAGACGGATACAGCTATGTAACAAACCGCGAGCAAATGACGAAGGATAAGAACGGAAAAGTTCTAGGATTGTTTGCTCCGGGAGGTCTCCCGAAAATGATCGACCGAAACGAAGAAACTCCTTCATTAAAAGAAATGACAAGCTCTGCCATCGAACGTCTGAGCAAGAACAAAAAGGGATTCTTCCTGATGGTTGAAGGAAGTGAGATTGACTGGGCAGGACACGACAATGATATCGTTTCGGCCATGAGTGAAATGGAAGACTTCGAAAGAGCGTATAAAGCGGCTATCGATTTTGCCAAAAAGGACGGACACACTTTAGTTGTTGCCACTGCTGACCATTCGACCGGCGGATATTCAATCGGTGCAAACGGAATTTACAACTGGTTTGGCGCTCCAATTAAAGCAGCTAAACGCACACCTGACTTCATGGCTGCAGAAATCACAAAAGGCGCAGATGTGGAAGCAATTTTAAAGAAATACATCGACCTTGAATTGACAACAGAAGAAATCCAATCCGTTAAAAAAGCAGCCGAAACAAAAAAAGAAACCGAAATCGATAATGCTATTGAGAAAATTTTTGATGAGCGTTCTCACACAGGATGGACGACGGGTGGACATACTGGTGAAGACGTGCCGGTCTTCGCTTTCGGTCCTGGAAATGAACGGTTCTCTGGGCAGATTAATAACACGGATAACGCGAAAATCATTTTTAACATTCTTAAAAACAACCGGTAAGAATAGAACGAATCATACAGAAAAAATATAAATCCCGTTGCTTAATAGGGCAACGGGGTATTTATTGGGGGGGGTCATCAATGAGATCGGTAATAGTATTATTATCCCTTGCCGTCTTCCTATTCGGCTGTTCAACGAACGAACCGGCTAAAAATGAGCAGCCTGCCGAGACGAAGGGAAAAACGACAGGAACTGAAAAAAACAAACCTGAACGCAAAGGTGAAAGTAAAGATGTACACGTTCCGAATCCACAAGTCAGTGATGACCGAAACCTGACGAAAATCGGACAAACCATTGATGATTCCAAGGGCGAGATGACGCTGAAGGGGATAAAGAATGTCAATAAACATTACAATCATGAACCCATTAGCTTAACCATTAAAGATGTAAAACTTATTCATCACAAACCTGATTACAGCATGATTGACTTTTTTCATTCCTATACACACGAAGAAGAATTCGATTTCGTTAAGATCGCAGTGGAAATAAAAAATAACTCGGATAAAACGGTTAAGTTTGCTCCTGTTGCATTGATAAAAACAAGTGACGGCCAGAAAAAAATGTTCGATGAAGACATTTATCTGGAAGAGCTGGGCGGAAAGATGAAGGGAAACAGCACGAAAGAAGGAACCCTTGGATTTATTGTAGAAGAAGCAAAACAGCCGATCCAATGGGTTGAGGTTACTACAAGTGATGTGTTTAATCAAAATGATAAGTTAATCCGCAAAGCCCAAACGATTAAGATAGATTTGAATCGATAATTAACTACATTTAAAAATAAACCCAAGAGATTTTTCTCTTGGGTTTTTCTGTACTGTCTGTGAAAGTTACCGGATCAGGCCTTGCCCTTTTGGAAGGAAACAATGAACGAGGAATTATCAATGAAACGGAACCTGTATGAGGGCCTAAATGCGAAATTTATAGTGTTCTTCAACTAGTATTTATAAGGGTTTTGGTGTTACCAGGCGGCAGTGGACGAACAACTCATTTTTACCAGCTTTTAAATAATTTATAATTATCATATAATAGTAGTAGATAATAAATAATTTAGATAAATAATTGTAAGTGACATGGTTTTACCCGAGACAAAAAAGGTGTGTGACTAGGTGGCGCCTTAGTTTGGTGTTACGCCTGCATCTTTTCTGCAAATTTTAGGCGAAAAGGTTGGTAATAATGAGCAACAGAGAAGCTAAAACAGACGTTATCTTAATTGGTGCCGGAATCATGAGTGCGACTTTAGGGACTCTTTTGAAAGAATTAGTACCGGAATGGAATATTAAAGTGTTTGAGAAGCTCGACAAAGCAGGCGAGGAAAGCTCTAACGAATGGAATAACGCAGGAACGGGGCATGCGGCGCTGTGCGAGCTGAATTACACAGTCGAAAAACTGGATGGATCTGTAGATATTAGTAAAGCGATAAAAATTAATGAACAGTTTCAGGTTTCCATGCAGTTTTGGTCTTATTTGGTAAACAGCAAGCGGTTACAAAACCCACAGGACTTTATCATGCCATTGCCTCATATAAGTTTAGTACAAGGGGACCAAAATGTTACGTTTTTAAAGAAACGTTTTGAAGCGATGTCGAATAATCCTCTATTCCAAGGGATGGAGTTTTCAGATGTTCCGGAAAAACTGTTGGAATGGATTCCGCTTATTATGGAAGGGCGTAAATTGGATGAACCGATAGCAGCTACCAAAATTGACTCTGGAACAGATGTCAACTTTGGTGCTTTAACCCGCATGTTGTTTGACCACTTAACGAGTAAAAATGTCGAAATCAACTACAAACATAGTGTTAATGATATTAAGCGTAAAAACGACGGCTCGTGGGAATTGAAAGTACGGAATCTCGACAGCAGTAGGATAGAAAGCCATACTGCAAAATTCGTCTTTATCGGTGGCGGAGGAGGGAGCCTGCATTTACTGCAAAAATCCGGTATTCCTGAAGGAAAACATATTGGAGGATTCCCTGTAAGCGGAATCTTTATGGTATGTAATAATCCGGATGTTGTAGCTGAGCATCATGCAAAGGTATACGGCAAAGCGAAGGTTGGTGCTCCGCCAATGTCGGTTCCGCATCTTGACACACGATTTATCGAAAATAAAAAATCATTGCTGTTTGGACCGTTTGCCGGCTTCTCACCAAAGTTCTTAAAAACGGGTTCATTGTTCGATTTAGTAACTTCCGTAAAACCGAACAATGTCTTAACGATGCTGGCGGCAGGCGCAAAAGAAATGTCATTGACAAAATACCTGATCCAGCAAGTGATGTTATCGAAAGAGCAGCGCATGGAAGAGTTACGGGAGTTTATCCCGAACGCTAAAACGGAGGATTGGGATTTAGTGGTAGCGGGCCAACGTGTGCAAGTGATTAAAGATACAGAGGCAGGCGGTAAAGGAACACTTCAATTTGGTACCGAAGTGATTACTGCCGCTGATGGCTCCATCGCAGCATTACTGGGCGCTTCTCCAGGTGCTTCTACGGCCGTTCACGTTATGCTTGAGGTAATCAAAAAATGCTTCCCGCAACATACGAAAGAGTGGGAACCGAAAATCAAGGAAATGATTCCTTCTTACGGCCTGTCACTGATGGAAAACCCAGAGCTTCTGCAAAAAATTCATACTTCAACAGCGCAGACGCTTGGTTTGGGCGAAAAAGAGATGGCCTTTAGTTAATTCCTTAGATTTAGAAAAAAAGTTGCGAACCTTCGATCTCTCTTTGGATTGAAGGTTTTTTTAATCACAAATCAAAAAAAGAATGGCTCATATGAACTCCTTCTTTTAATAATGCCTGCCGGAAAATTTTTCACCTTGATAGTGATTATACGATAAAGTATTTATCGACTTTCTTCCGGTAGCTTTGTATTCATTTATGTTGTCTTTTCACAACTTCATTTGCTTTTACTTCATTAATGAACTTTTATAGTATCAAAAACGCCCTCGAAGTCTTCTTCGTCTTTTGGAGCGCCTATCATCTTTTTATGAATAAAATCAATTGTGGCTGTTTTCTTTTGACCTTTCCCGTCCTGAAATTCCGGTTTTAATACATTTAAACCGTTAAGGTCAATTTCATGATGATTGGGCACCTTCAAACAGAAGTCATATTTTATGTCTGATAGTTCTGTTCCTTTGACATGAGCCGACCTTTTAATGTCGAAAATTAGAAAGTGCTGCTTGTTAATCTCTACAATGTTCACTCAACGATTTTTTAAAACACTAAGAATATTAATAAGTTCTAATTTCGTTAGTTCTAAATTAAGACTTGCAGAGTCTTTTTTTATTACTTCCTTCTTTGAAATAACATATCACACACCTCCGTGTGCACATTGCATCGATTGGTATTCCTTATTTAAAGGGCTAATATATAGCTATATTGCCAGTTACCGGCTATTTTACTGGGGCCAATTTCAATAAATACCTCAGAAATCCAATTGTAAGGAACGCTTAGTGGAATTAATGATATGTAAAAACTCTTAATTGAAAAACTAAAAGACACAGGATACGAATTTTATACAAACAGTGAAAAATATCAAAGGTTGTCTAAAAAACAGTTATGTGACGAATGATATAAAAGGGAATAAGTATGTTGCCGGTGGGAAATCAAGAAATAGATGTGAAAGAGGCGAGATTGAATGATTACCTTCAAGAATATCGGAAAAACCTATGCAGATGGATTTCAAGCGCTGAAAAATATTAACTTAGAAATTAAGGAAGGGGAGCTTGTTGCTTTAATTGGACCTAGCGGCTCCGGAAAAACAACAACTATGAAAATGATTAACCGTTTAATAGAGCCATCTCGCGGCGAAATTTTAATTAACGGAGAAAGCATATCCGAGAAAGACCCTGTCCAGCTGCGCAGGAATATTGGATATGTGATTCAGCAGATCGGTTTGCTGCCGCATATGAGCATCGGGGATAACATATCTCTTGTTCCCCGCTTAAAAGGGTGGAAAAAGGAACAGTATGAAAACAAAGTCGATGAATTGCTGGAATTGGTCGGCTTAGACCCTGAAACCTTCAGAGATCGTTTTCCTTCCGAACTTAGCGGGGGACAACAGCAAAGAGTAGGAGTGGTTCGAGCGCTGGCAGCTGAACCACCGATCATCTTAATGGATGAACCATTTAGCGCATTGGATCCGATCAGCCGTGAACAGCTCCAGGATGAGCTGGTTAAGCTTCAGGATACCATTAAAAAAACGATTGTGTTTGTCACTCATGATATGGATGAAGCCATCAAAATTGCTGACCGTATCGCTATTATGAAAGATGGCGTAATTGTTCAGTTTGATACACCTGAAAAAATCCTTCGTCATCCAAAGGATGATTTTGTGAAAGGGTTTATAGGTGAGCAGCGTCTGGAAGCTGGATTAAATGAACAGCTAACTGCCTCTGACCTTATGATCAATAAAATTGTAACGGCTAAGCCAACAAGAGGACTTGCTGAAGCATTAAAAATGATGAAGAAATACAGAGTGGACACCCTGCTTGTCACCAATTCACAAAATGAACTCCTTGGAATTGCCACTGTGGAAAATGTAGAGCGCTATTACTATGAAGAAGATAAGACATTGCAAGATATTATGAACCAGGAAGGTCCAACTGTTCAGATTGACTGCCCTTATACAGATGTGGCAGAAGTATTCGCGACAGAAGGTGTTTCTCTAATCCCGGTTCTTCAAAATGAAAAATTGGTTGGTTTAATAACGCGTTCCACAATGATGAGAGGATTAGCGGGGATGAAACCAGCAGGACCAAGGGAAGGAGAAAATGTGTAAATGAATGATCAAGGCTTTTTTAGTTTATTATTAGATACATTTAAGACAAGATATCCAGAAATATTAGAAGGGTTGCAACAGCATTTAGTACTTTCGGTTGTATCCATATTAATAGCTTCCATATTAGCCGTGCCACTTGGGATCTATATATCCCGGAGGAAAAGAATAGCTGAGCCTGTTATAGGCATTACTGCTATCTTTCAAACAGTTCCTAGTTTAGCGCTGTTTGGATTTCTTTTGCCCTTATTCGGCATTGGCAGTACCACTGCGATCATTGCCTTAACGGTTTACGCCCTGCTCCCTATTTTAAGAAATACATATACCGGAATTACAGGTGTAGACCAATCTGCAGTGGAAGCAGGCAAAGGAATGGGAATGACAAAGAATCAAATTCTTAGAATGATAGAACTGCCGCTGGCATTGCCTATTATTATGGCAGGGCTTCGAACAGCCACTGTATTAACGATTGGCGTGGCAACTCTAGCGGCATTTATCGGTGCAGGAGGTTTAGGTGATTTAATTTACAGAGGGTTATCCACAACACGCAATGAGATCGTATTAGCAGGTGCTATTCCAGCAGCTCTTCTGGCCATTATCATTGATTTGATTTTAAAACGTATCGAAATCGCTAGTGATCCAAAGGTTATGAAGAGATTTTCTTGGAAGAAGGCATCCTTCATTGCCATTCCTCTTTTAGCTCTTATCTTGTTTTTGGGGCTGAGAGGCGGAACTTCTGAGGATACAGTTGTGATCGCTGGGAAGAAATGGACTGAGCAATACATTCTTCCATACATTATTTCGGAATATGTCCAAGAAAAAACAAATTATAATGTCAAGGTGGAGGAAGGCTTAGGGGAGACCCCAATATTGACGGAAGCCATCAAAAAAGGGGACATCGACATGTTTGTTGAATATACAGGAACAGGATTACTGACCATCCTCAAAGAAAAGTATTCTCCTGATTCGAGTGCAGATGAAGTTTATGACAAGGTAAAACAAGGCTATAGAAAAAAGTATCAGCTGGAGTGGCTAAAACCCTTTGGTTTTGAAAATACGTACGCATTAGCATTGAATCAGGACACCTATAAAAAAATGGGAGTCAAAACGATATCGGAGCTTGCTCCGAAATCTTCACAGATCACGTTTGGCGGTCCAACGGAATTTTATGAGCGTGAAGATGGTTATGACGCTTTTGTGAAAACCTATAATCTTAAATTTAAAGATAAAAGAAGCCTCGATCCAAATCTAATGTATTCAGCTGTAAAAGAAGGTAAAGTCGATGCCATTCCGGCTTACACAACAGACGGAAGAATCCTACGCTTCAATTTACAAACATTAAGGGATGATAAAAAATTCTTCCCCCCTTATTATGCAGCTCCTATCGTAAGACAGGAAACACTGAAAAAGTTTCCTAAACTGAAAAAGACAGTAAATGAGCTCGGTGGGAAAGTCTCTGAAAAAGATATGGCCAAAATGAATGCAAGAGTTGATCTTGATAAAAAGGATCCAAGAGATGTGGCACGAGAATTCCTGAAGGAAAAAGGCCTGATTAAGTAAACATTAGAGTTGATGCCCTATCGTGCATAACAAACCCGCTTTGTAATAAAAGCGGGTTTGTTAGTGTGGGTCCGCCTCCTGCCATTGACGATGGAGTATTTTCGTTCATTGACGCTAGGAGTTTTTATTGAGCATTACTTTTGTCATGCCTGCTGAATCTCTTTTTTTGTAAAAACAAATTGAAGTGATATACACTAATTAAAGAAGAGGTGATCAATAATGGAATTTTTAATGAAAGACAATGGGTTTCAGAGTCAATTTGAATATGGGACACTCGACATATCAGGGGATGAGCAATTTGGTTTCAGGCCTTATCAGTTGATGGTTTCGTCTGTCGCTGTCTGTAGCGGGGGAGTGCTGCGCAAAGTACTGGCAAAGATGAGAATAGAGGTAACTGACATCACGATAAAAACGGAAGTGGTCCGTAACAAGGAAGAAGCGGACCGGATCGAAAGCATTCACATGCACTTTATTTTAAAAGGCATAGGACTCATTCCAGAACGAATTGAAAAAGCTTTACGGGTTACGGAAAAAAATTGTTCGATGGTCCAATCGGTTAAAGGAAGCATAAAAATTACGGATTCCTTTGAATTATCTTCCTAAGAAATCTCTCTGATATTCTGTAGCTGTCATCCGTTTAGTCGTATTGACGATTTTTATGGTCATTTTTGCGCTGCTTCGCGCGGAGCAAACTGCCCGGTGAACGTCTTCGCTTGGGTAACACGTAATTCAGCTACCTTTGCCCCAGTGATGCCGCTTTGTTTCGGCCGGTGGGACATTGTGAAATTTTATTTGAATGTTCATCCGGTCTGGATAGGAATGATCATTAATATCCTAACGATTATGTCTTCCAGTTTGATTGATAATGCCGATGAGTGGAAATGGAGTAGGCGAGCCGGTTATTGTGAGAGAGGAGGAAGGGAGGGAAATCTCTTCCTTTTTTTATTCGAATCGAAATCGAACACACTCCAGGATCTTTGGAGCAAGAATAGTAGAAGGCCAATTGCTAGAAATGGTCCAAAACAAACTGTTTAAATTTTTGAGCGGCTGGTGATAAATATCTTCCCTCAACCCACGCAATCCCAATTGCGCGGTGGCACTGCGGGCTTTGGATGGGTATTTGTGTTATTTTACTTTGGTCTGTTCCCTTTAAATTCGGCAGAATTGAAATTCCCAGCCCCGCAGCGACAAGCCCGGCAACGGTGTCTGCTTCCTCTCCCTCAAATGTGATTCTAGCTGTAATTCCTGCTGCTTTAAACAATTGCTCGATGGTGATACGAAGGGAAAATCCTTTTTTTAAATGAACAAAAGGTTCATCTGCAATTTTTTCTAATGTGATCTTTTTAAGGTTTGCGTATTTATGGTCTTTAGGGACAATGACAAACAGTTCTTCATTCCAAAGCTGTTTCCACACAATGGGTGATTTAATCTCCATAGGGGCAATCAAACCCAGATCAAATTCCCCTGATTGCAACTGATCAATTAGATGATGGGAAGGCCCTTGACCGAGTCGAAAGTTGATTTTAGGATAACACTTACGAAAAGAGGAGAGTAAATCAGGTATATGACTTGTACTTAAAGTGTGCAGAAACCCAATCGACACTTCTCCCTGCTCAGGATCAAGCAAATCTTGAAGCTCTCGTTTGCCTTCATAGAATTCTTTCATCATATTATCCACACGCTTTAAAAAGATATGACCATATTTATTTAATCTAATGGATCGTCCCTGCCGTTCAAATAAGGGCACACCTATTTCATCCTCAAACCGGGTAATCGAACGGCTAAGGGCTGGCTGGGAAATTGACAGGGCTTCAGCGGCATGAGTTACATGCTGCATTCGTGCCAGTGTTTGAAAATATTCAAACTGTTGCCATTCCATTCTTTAACACCACTTTCCATCGGATTTATTCATTACACAGATGCATAAAAAACATTAATATAATGAATTATACAACATAAGTAGTCGGTGGTACTATAAAAACAAGGAATCATGTTTTTCACATAACATTTAAAGGGATGATTGATGATGCAACAAATGGGAAGTGAAACGAATGGAGCGATTGTAGGATGAGTTATATTCAACAAGGTACACCGATCTTTCGCAGAACCAGTATGGCTTTCTTTGCCGCTGGTTTTAATACTTTTGCCATTCTTTATTGCGTACAGCCTTTAATGCCCGAATTTGCTGAAGAATTCAGGATCACCCCCACTACGGCAAGCCTGTCTCTATCGATAACAACCATCGTGCTTGCATGTAGCATGCTGATTTTTGGTTCTTTGTCCGAAGTATGGGGCCGCAAGCCCATCATGGTCATTTCCATGTTCGCGGCTTCAGTGTTTTGTATTCTTTCAGCGTTCAGTCCTGATTTTCACTTTCTTCTTGTGTTAAGAACCATTGAAGGAATTTCATTAGCAGGCCTGCCCTCCATTGCAATGGCTTTTCTTGGGGAAGAAATAGAACCCAAGAGTCTTGGAGCAGCTATGGGTCTTTATATATGCGGCAATTCAATTGGCGCTGTTTTTGGCAGGGTATTCACAGGTATGTTGAGCGATTTTTTTAGCTGGCACATTGCTATAGGGGGAATCGGGTTTATAAGCTTGGCTGCCACATTCGTTTTTTGGCATAGCCTGCCACCTTCCCAAAATTTCAAAGCTCGGCCATTAAAAATTGGGAAGTTAGTTCAATCTTTAATTGAACACCTGAAAGATCCCGGCCTCGTTAGCTTATTTTTAATGGGCTTTTTACTATTAGGAAGCAACGTGGCATTATTTAATTATGTCGCCTACGTTTTACTCGGAAAGCCCTATTCGCTAAGTCAAACATTTGTAAGTTCGATATTTTTAATCATGATCATCGGAATGTTTAGCTCTGTCTGGACAGGAAAGTTGATCGATCGTCATGGTAAGCAAAAAATATTATTCATAAACTTATTGATTGCGTTAATCGGCGTCTGTCTGACTTTGGATACTATTTTATTAATAAAAATACTTGGGCTTGGAATGTTTACATATGGCTTCTTTGGAGGCCATTCGATTGCAAGCAGCTGGGTAGGACAACGTGCAACAAAAAATAAAGCACAAGCCTCTTCCTTATACTTATTTCTTTACTATACTGGCTCTAGTGTGGGAGGAACACTGGGAGGGTTATTTTGGTCCTCATTCGGTTGGGGAGGAGTAATCAGCATGAATGTTGGCTTTCTTTTCATGGGTTTTATCCTTTGGGCGTTCGTTTCGAAAATTGTGCAAAATTCGAAAAAAAATGCCGAGGTAGCCTAAATGGATTTAATAAAATCATGTGATTCTGTGAAATAACCTATTCAGTAAGAAAAGTAACACGATTAGTGTTACTTTTCTTACTGAAAGGGAGTCATTTGTTTTTACATTCGGTTCAGCGGTGGGATGGCCAGGACCCTTGCATTTTTCTGATTTGTATAATTTGGCCTGTATGGTATGCGTCATGAAGCATGATGTCGATTAGCTTCGCCTCAAGGGAATTTTGGTCAAGCTCTTCGACGGAAGTATTACTAAGTATTTGTCTTAACCTGCGTTGAACGTCTTCGGCGCGTTCAACGACTTTTTTCCATTCCTTCTCGTCATTCGTTTGTTCGGTGAGAGAAAAGGTTTCATTACCGTCGAGATGATGTGTCCATTCACGGCCTTCCATGTTTACTGCAAGTCTCTCTTTGTAATAGATGAGGTGATTAACGTTCTCCCAAATGGTTTTGGTCGCCTCTCCAGCTGGCCTCCAGTTAGCCTGTTCTGCCGTGATTCCCTCTATTGCATGCCTGAACGGCGCATACCAGCTCTCCTTGTCGAATGTTGTATCCAGCACGTTTAAGAGCAAGCCCATTCGATTCAAAGTGATCTCCTCCTCGAAATAATCTATTTTCATAGTTATAGGAGAAGTGTACCATTATGAAAGAAAATTTGGCAATATTTTCATGGGTGAGTCTCAGCATAAGACAGGACTTACCAGAGCTTATTCGCTTTATTCTCCATTGCTTTCCATCATATTGACCATGTGGGCGTAGGCATCACCTGCTAAGAGAGCAGCTGTGACTAGAATCGCCTCTGATAGCTCTTCTTTTGTGGCTCCGGCTCTTTGAGCAGACTATGTATGGTCTCTAATGAGATGGTTTGACTTCAAGCGTATTCGGTCTGCATTACCTCAATTTAAAGAATATTTTACCTCTTCATTTTTACCCCTTAGGTTATAAAAAATCTGTCGAATATTATCCAAACAACACTCTTTTCGTTTTAAAAACGAATAGCATCGTGTAAAGAAAACAGATCTGAAACTTTTGGAAAACTATTGTGCTGAAGTGATAAAACTGAAGAGGGATAATATGAGATCGAGATTTCAACGCCAAAAGAGAAAAAAGCTGCATGTAAGTCTGAACGCCTTGATTTGTATCGTATTGGTCCTAATATTTGTTGTAGCAGGAAATATAATATGGGGAGACAGCAATGAGGCATCAACCAATAACCAACAAAACCAAACCAGAAGTGAAAGTGAACAAAGTAACCAACAAAATAATGACACCACGATCCGAAAAGATAAAGAGACCGATTTAAAAAAACAAGATATAAAATTGAGGGAGAATAAAAAAACGAAAGAACAGCAAGAAGCTAAGAGAATCCAGAAAGACTCCGAGGAAGCCAAAAGAGAACAAAAAGCTCAAAAAGACAGAGAGGAACAGAAAGCAAAGGAGGCCAGGAAAGAACGTGAGCAGCAAAGACCTCAAGACGAGAAGAAAGTGATAGGATCTGGGGCGTCGAAACCCATTGGAACGAGTCAGACTGGACAACATACTTCAAGTTATGTTAAGGGTTCAGTGGATTGGAACGAAAAAGTAAAAGCGATCCAAATGGCAACAGGTCTAGGGGACAACATGAACATCTGGCGTATTGAAAATGGCGGGGGACCGCAAAAATCAGTTGGAAAAGTGAGCCCTGATGGCGAAGATAGCTGGATGTATGTTGTAAATCTTGAGTGGGTTGATCAAAAAGGTTGGAAAGTAATGAGTGTTAGTAAACAAAATCGATGATTTAATAAGGCGAATAAAAGACCTCTAATATCAAGTGAATATAGAGCAGTCATAACTCCAAGATTACAGCCGTGGCTACCCACAAACTCATCTTGTTGAAATGTCCTATTTTCTTGATAAACAAAAAGGAAAACTCCACCAGCGTTAACCGCGGTGGAGTTTGTTATATTTAAATTACCGGCTCACAAAGATGGAATGGCTAGTTTTTTTGGTTACCATCCGTCTGTTCTTTCATTGTCCGTACAAATGATTAAACCTTTCCCCTCCTCGAGTTTCTTCTCATATCTTTCTGCTTCGGTGGTTGAAAGACCCACTTCTTTAAGTTTTGATACCAATTGACCTGGGTTGCTATCGAACAATTGAAACATGCCGTTAATGCCCAATTGGCCCCTGCCAATGGTTTTGACTTCAGCTTCAGTTGCCAAACGGTTGACGTTATTATTTTGGTGGGTCCATATATAAATGCTATTTTTGTCAACACCACGGCTCTGTAATTCTCGAACGTCATTGACTAAATGACCGCTACTGTCATATTCACGTACGATTGGTTTGATATCCATGATTCTTCTCCCTTCTCCATTATCATCTTTTACACGTTTTCCAAAGATCTGAACAAAGTTCCAGAAAGTGAGAAGCAGGGTATGCCAACAGAATGGCCGCCAAGGGATGGTGGAAAAAGCATCAATCGGAGATTCCCTCAATTTTATTCTCTTATACTTCAGCTTTTCTTGCCGGAATATAGAGAGAAACAGAATCAAGTGGATCCCAATTATTATCATACAATTGAAAATGAACCAGGCGGCCGTCCTCATTATAAAAAGAATGTCGGGATCCAACTATATTTCCGTTTGTATTGTAGAGATATTTCGTTATTGACACGATTTTTTGTTCTTTTATAAACTCTTCTTGTTCTCTATTAAGTGCATTCTCTCTGTACTCTTTCCACTTTTCTACCGGCAGTGTTTTTTGGTACAGTCTTCGATTGCTAGTATATACTTCTAATACGATGGAATTAGGAATCATTGTCTTTCCTCCTTTCGTACATATCAATTTATAAATTCCCTTATTTTCCGAACGTCAAACGTGCTATTGTCCTTACTTCCCTTATATTTTAATTAAGCTAGCTCAAAGGAGAACCAATTAGGCTATTATTATTAATGTCCATCCGATGCAAAGTCATCTCTTCCTCGAACTAAAAAACGTCCTGTTCTCGATCGCCTTTTTTGTAGCCCTCCGTTCAGCTTTGGGTTTACATTAACAGCCTTTGTGGTAATGGTGCAAAGAGACTTATAAGGAAGGCGTGTTAAATGTATAAATAATTGGCGTTTACTTTACCGATTGTGTTTACTGCCGTTTTGTTTACCGTTGATATCAGTGAAAAAACAAAATCTCAGAGAACATCACCCGCAGCCAATATGAATAGAACCTCTGCTTCAATAAAAACGCTATCGAATGGGTCATTTCAACCAATCAACTTCAAGGAAGCGGCAAGGACATTTGTTCGAACAGATTATTGCTACGGATGGAATATTCCCCAATCAGCGGGCATTGGAAGAACAGAGTCCAAGTGATAAGCCAGCGGTAAAAAAGATGTCTCTGACTCCTCAAAATAGCAGCAAGTCAAGGGAGGAGAAGTCAAAAAAACAAAAGCCTATTATTGATGAAGATAAGCCGAAAAAAGAAAATAAACAAAAACCAATAAAACCGCCAAAATCCTCAGGACAAGCAGAGGAGACGGCAATCAAACGGCCAAAGTCTTCTGTTAAACAAGATAAGCCGAAGAAGCAGGCAAAGCCTCCTGTTAATCAAGGTAAGGCAGAAAAAGATAAAGAAGATACGAAAGCGATAAATTCGAAGAAGTCGGGAGTTCAAGCAGAGGAGAAGGCAAACCAAAACCTCCTGATAATCAAGAAAAGACGAAAAAAGAAAAAAAGCGGCAAAGCCAATAAGCAAAAGTCGAATAAACAGAAGGAAGCAACCAATCTGAGGTAACCTTTGATGAGAATAAAATAGCATTGTTTGGATCATTAAAACATTCCTGAGTAATTTTACTTCCAAATGGATAAAGTAACAAAGGAAATATACGAAAGGGGCTGTGAATCAGTGGAGAACACAAGTGATTTTGTAGAAAAATTGCATGAAAACCAGGAAAAAGCCGAAAAAAATAAAAAACATCAAGGTAAAGGTAATCCAGGGTCCAAGCTGCCAAATAAACAGCACAGTACGAACAAGTAGCTTTTGGTACAGATTTATTTTGAAGAAAGACCTTAACTAAACGATCTTTCTTTTTTATAGGTGATAAGCGTCAATTGTTTAAAAAGCAGACTTTAGAGCTGTCTAAAGTCTGCTTTTATTGATTCTAAGTTAGTTCTCTCAATTAACTCAGTATATTTCCCCTTATTACCAGGTTGATTTTCATCCGTTCGTGTATTCCATATACTATATTTAATTTCTTTGTGTCTATCATTTCATAAAAAGGGAGTATAATTTGAAACCATTTTATTTCTTACACACCATACTAAATGTTGGTTCCATTAACAACAAGCGGAGATGAAGAATGTGGCAGATAAAAAAGATAAAATTCAGGAAAACGTACGAGCACAGCTCGGTGGCATGGGCCTATATGGCACAACCAGAATGAGGAAGTAGCAGGATACCGAGCATCGGGAGCTAATTGAAAATGCCGGTCAGCTCAATAAGGGGTTTCAAAAAGAACCAGGCAATGAGGGTCAAACGGCATCTTTCTCTACTAAACAGCAAAGGGAAAATGAGGTATAAATTAACTTGCTCTCTAAGGGCACTTTAGTGCGTTTCTCTGCATGCTTTATAAATGTCCTTCTTTCTTGTATAGCATAAAAAAAGACCTGGGAGCAGTAAATGAAGTACAGTCCAATTGTTAGACACATTTAACAATTGGAGGTGCGTGGTAAATCCATATGAATTGCAAATCAAAGATAAGGCACCCGACTAATCAGGTGCCTTAATCTTGAAAATCCAGAAGTAGCTTACTTTTTATTTTGTCGTTTTGTCCTGTGATTTCCTGTTTAAACGGAAATTTTTAATTATAGATAATTTATTTAATTGCATCTATTTAACCTACTTGATTGTGATCATAGTCCCGTCAAACTTAGTGAATGAGAAACCACTGAATTTCTCATTGTAGGTCATACTGTAGTCTCTAAGAATGCTTATTGCGACAGCTTCACCAAGCTTCATTCCCTCAATCCCATCGGAGCGCCAATGGACGCCGGCTGTGTTGCGTCCTAGGGAGATATTGGCGGCAAGTTTATTCAATTCACCACCTATGGTCAATGGTTTTCCTGAATAAGGAAGCAATGAGGTGCCATCCGAACTGGCGGCAACTGGATTTGGAATTTTAAACGATTCTTTAAAGAATGCTTTGAGAACAGTGGCTCCAGCCCCAACGATTGCTGCATGGCCAGCTGGATAAGCCGGGTGAATGGGGCAACCTTCCGGATAGGCCATAGGAAGCAAGTAGCTGCCAAACTGGCTAAATACTTTTGAAATTACCTGGGAATATAGTAGTTCTGAGTTTAACGGGTAGCTTGCAGCACCCATCATATGGTTGTGGATGCGTCCCCCGAACTCCTCGGGACGGAGTCTACGGTGGACAAGGAATTTTTGAAACCAGGCGGCCTCAAGTGCGGTCCGCCCCACTTTAGTAACTAAATCCAGAATATGTGGTGCGCCGAAGGTAATAAAACCATCCTGGGTTTCTGATTTAAGATAGGGGGTGGAAATATCTAATGCTTCCCTGCTGTATCTAAGCAAAACTAAACAAGCGGAAAGCGGGCTCTGGAAGGAAAAGTCCTGATGAACATATTCACCCAGATCCCTGCCATTACGGATATAGCGGGGTGTGGGGTCGAATAACGGTGCCCCAGGAGTTGAGCCGTTCTGGATGTTCAACCATTGATCATATGATGTCATACGATCAGATCCCGCTACAGTTGTACGATATCGTTGATTGATCGTTGTCGCACCATAGGGAATGTCTTTCCATAGGAATTGTGAGATATAGGGACCGGTTAGGTCACCAGGTGTATCCCCGCGGAATAGCGTCCCAGTTGTGACTTTTCCGCCGGCTTTCGGCCCACGAAAATCAGAAAATGACGATAGCTCTGAAGCTGCCTCCATGGTCAGTGCGTGGGTGCCGTACTCAAGAAAAGGCACATCGCGGGTCAGCGCCTGCCAATATAGTTCAGCCATTTCACCAGCCTGCCAAGCACTTTTGAAGGAAGGGGGTACAGCGATACCCAAGTTGTGGCAATCAGTTCCCACAAGATCAAATGCATAAGAGGCTTGAGGATTTGCAAGCTTGACGTGACCGCCGAGAGGAATGGATTCAAAATCGTCCTTCTTACCTGTAATTAGGGCCTTAATATATTGGTTATAGGCCTGAAGGTCAACCTCGCCAAGGGAATTATGTGGCAACCCCTTTGAAAAGCTGCCAATTTTAGTTGGATATAAAAGTTCGTCACCATTGTGTGGATGTTCAGTGAGGGAAAGTTTCATCTGCGAAGATGCTGCCTTAAGACGAACATAAAAAGCTTTCTCACTGCGCTTTTTTGTATTTAAAGGTACTATTAAACACTTTTTTTTACTTGTTTTTTTTTTCATCTTAACACCTTTTTTATTAATTCTGATAATAGGTAAAATTCTACTTTTTCAATGTCAATGTCCTTTTTTTGATAATTCTTGGGCCCCCTAATTTCTAATTGGTTCAATATATTCATTTTTTTTTTAGAGGTATAGGTTGTTCACCAATATGAATACCCAATTAGTTCCGACTTCAATTGTCGTTTAAATGTAGGTAGTGATCAAGAAAAAAAACGGGTTAATGTGTTCCGTACAAATCCATCTGTGGGTTCAATCAAAATTTAATAAACTAAAAAAATTTTAATGATCTAAATAGTATTTAGCGTCTTTTAGGCGTCTTTTTTGATGTGTACTTTTATTCTTGTTATCTGGTCCTTGTACTAATTTATAGACATGAAAGTAACCAAGCCGTAACAGCATACTTCTGATGCAAGGTGCATATCAAAAATTGAAGGTACTTCTACTAACAAAATCAGGTGCTTCTCGCTACTCTTATCTTATAGATAATTATAGAGGGAGAAGCTCAATGATCGCGATCTATATACAAGGGTGAGTACGGTGGTACAGGTGAAAAAGGGCTTCAGCCTGGAAGATCAGATCTAAGAATGCAGGAAGAAGGCAAAGACAGATGAAGTGATGAGTATGGGACTGGGGAGTATCTGGAGAAATCCTGGATCGCCATACATAAGTTACGGAACGATATTCGTGAAGGGTTGATTACTACAGTTATTTATTTGGACCCGGACCGGCAACTAACTGAGATTACAAAAAAACAATGGGACATAGCAGTGGATAAATGGGAACAGATGGATAAGGTTATTCTTTATGAAGAAGCGATGGAAATGATGTGCAGGACAGCCTGCCAGTGAAGGGCGCAAAATGTTTTGTTATCAGGAAAAGTAGTGACTGTTTTTGGAAGACAAAATCAATGGACTATAGTTGGCGTCCAGTATGAAGCAAAGAAACAATGTAATTGAGAACATAAAAAACCAGCTGCTCTAATAGACTGACCTAGCGAATTGAGACACATATAAAACAC